>QIDP01000006.1 GCA_003229375.1 Nitrospirota bacterium | reverse complement strand
AAGCGGTCTCAGGGCAAAGGAGAAGACGATCGGAAATTTAGACTATAAATATTATACCTTTGAAAAATATAATTCCTATAACCTGAGGGATCCGTATATCCGCAAAGAGAGTAATGGCTATGTGGAGTTACGTGCCGGCACAAGTAATGTATATGCAGACGCAGTGATGTTTTATAAGATACCTGATTAAAGATAGGTGAAAATATGGTAACCGTTCACGGTTTACAGTTAATGAAAACAGAAAGTAAAAGGAAATTGAAAAAACTATGGAACTGACTGAAAAGACAATACTTAATATCCCTAACTATTCCCAGATGGAGAGGGGGGATATATTTCTCCTGATAGACCCTGAACGCCCGAACTGGGCAGTTACGGACCAGAGGGGCGCAAAGATATTAAGCTATATAAATGGACACAAGACCTTCAGAGATATTGTTATTGGATATACCAGAGATTTTAATATCGATATTGCAAAAGGGTGGCTTGATGTCAATACCTTCCTGAAGCAGGCGATAAATGAGGAGTTTGCATCTATTAGTCCTGCCGCGAGGACCTACTACCCGGGGAGAGGGAGTTTTTTGAAACCCTCGGGTCTGCATGAACTATGGATACACACCAACAATTCATGTAACCTCTCCTGTTCGCACTGTCTGGTCGACTCTGCCCCTGTAAAGGAGGAGAGCCTATCTACTGATAAGATCAGGGAGATCATTGATGAGGCATGCGAATTGGGTGTGTTCAGGTTCTTCTTTACAGGAGGAGAGCCTTTGATCCGTAAGGATATATTTGACCTGACAGACTATGTAATCCGTGTTAAGGATGCAGAGCTTATTCTCCTCACAAATGGCACCCTCCTGAGGGGAGAGGCGATCAAGAAACTGTCAGGATTTGATCCCCTCAAGCTGAAGTTACAGATCAGCCTGGATGGTTCTACTCCCATGATAAATGACCCGATACGGGGTCAGGGGACCTTTACGGAAATCATAAACGGGATCAAAAACTCCATAAATGCAGGATTCTCGCCAACAGTTACAACAGTCCTCATGTCTGACAATGTGGATGACCTTCCTGATATAGTCAACCTTGTTGCAGATCTGGGTGTAAAAAATCATCACTTCCTCTGGCTGCACAGGAGGGGACGTGTCTTAGAAAATAAGAATGGTTCATTTCTCTCACCTGAAAGGTTGATCACAGCAGTAAAGAAGGCAGGTAAAGAGGCTGAAAAGAGAGGGATTACCCTGGATAATCTGGAGGTTATAAAGAACAGGATAATAAACGGGAGAGGGTTTAAATATGATCTGAGCAATGCAGGTTGGGAAAGCCTTTGTCTCTATTCAGATGGCATGATCTATCCCTCTGCCTCCTTTGCAGGATATGAGGCATTGCAATGCGGGGATGTCTTCAAACAAGGATTAAAAGAGATATGGCTTGAGAGTAAGATCATCAATAGTTTCAGAGATGCAACAGTTCAGATGAAGGCAGGGTGCCGTGATTGCTATCTGAAATTCCTTTGCGGTGGTGGTGATATCGAGCACAGCTATTTTTATGCATCGGCAATACATGGGGTTGGAAATGTACTTGGTGAAGATCCATATTGTGAGCTCTATAAGGAGATCATCCTCAGTACACTCTTTGACCTTGCTAATAATAAGAGGGACTCCTTTAATAAAAAATCCGGGTTTAACAGCCCTATTATCTATACGGCAATGGGTAAGGCCCTTCCATTCTGCAGTACCCTTAATGGAAACAGGGGGACACCCGCGGTTATGGAGGTAGGGACTCTTCATTCTACCTGTGTATTATCTATTGATATAGACAGGTCAAGGGAGGTGGTAAGGGAATTTTATGGACAGGCTGCCGAGGAGCCGCAAGAAGACCTTTGTTGTCCGACCGTGTATGACAGGGCAGATACAGATCATATTCCCAAAGAGGTCCTTGAGCGGTTTTATGGGTGTGGCAGCCCTATGAATCTGGCCGGTCTTCAGCAGGGAGAGATAGCCGTAGATCTTGGCTCGGGCGCAGGGATAGACTGCTTTATAGCCGCAAAACAGGTCGGTCCCGCAGGTAAGGTCATAGGGATAGATATGACGGATCAGATGTTGAAGGTTGCAGAGGAGTGTAAGGTTAAGGTGGCAAAAAATCTGGGCTATGATGTAGTAGAGTTCAGAAGGGGATTTCTCGAGGAGATACCTGTAGAAGATAAGGTAGTTGACCTGATAACCTCCAACTGTGTTATCAATCTCTCGCCGGATAAGAAGGCCGTATTCAGAGAGATGTGGCGGGTGCTGAGGAATGAGGGGAGGATACTGATCTCTGATATTGTATCGGAAAGAGAGGTGCCCCACCATCTGCGCTCGAATGAGAGGCTCTGGGGGGAATGTCTGACCGGTGCACTTACAGAGGAGGAGTTTCTTTCTTACCTCGAAGAGGCAGGTTTTTATGGGTTATCGATCCTGAAAAAGACATACTGGAAGGATGTTGAAGGCTACAGATTCTATTCGGTAACAATCCGGGGCTATAAGTTTGAGAAGAGGGCAGGGTGCGTATACCGGGGAGAGAAGGGGATGTATCTAGGTCCGTTCAAGGCTATTATTGACGAGGAAGGACATATTTTCCCGAGGAATGAGTCCGTGGAGATCTGCACCGATACTGCAGAGAAGTTAAAGAGGCCACCCTACAAAGATTTGTTTATTATCAAAGAGCCGGACAAGGATATAAGCGAGACACAAGGTGTGCCATGTTGTGATAGTGATACAGATGTTTGCTGCTGAAAAATTTTAAAAAAAACTTGACAAATTAAAACTATACAGGTTATACTATTCCATGATTTAATAGGAGAAGAACTTCCGTTTTTTCAGACAGAATTAACAGGATGGAGAGGATAGAATCCTGTAAAAAAGTCGTGCTGGAGACTCAGAGCAAATCTCTGCGTCCTCTTGTGGTTTATTTAAACCTTTTAAAACAGAAAGGAGGAATAAGATGAGTCGTTTCATAGCAATAATAGCGGTTGTGGCAGTAATGTTTGGCATGGTAATAACAGGGGGAGAGCCTGTCCATGCATTTGCTCCGATAATAGTTGATAATGACGATAGCATTGGCCCCTTTATAGGGTCAGGCCGGGTTGAAAAAACAGGTGCATGGAACACGAGAGACGGATCACATATAGGGGGGGCACCCTGTGAGGGAACAGATTATCTTGAGGCCTCTACTACTGACGCGGTAAATACCTTAACATGGATCCCTGATCTCCCTGTGGCAGGTTTCTATGAGGTAGAGGCATGCTGGATAGATGGTTTGAGAGGTTGGCGTACAAAAAATGCGGAATATGAGATAACATATGTTAATGAACAGGGCGGGGTTGATTGGGCTACAGTAGTCCGTAATCAATATTACCGGCCAACAACGCCACCGGTTGATGGATATGTATCACTCGGGACATTCTATTTTAATGCAGGTACAGGCGGAAGTGTTAAGATTACAGATGAGGGTGCGGATACAAAGATTGTAATAGCAGATTCGGTAAGGTTTACATTACTAAACGCTGCGTCGATTCCTACTGATATTATAGCAGATACCGAGGAGGCGGCTTTAACAGGTGCCTGGAAAACACGAACAGGAGGTTGGCTTTGGGGGACTTACTACGGATATAGTTATCTCCAGGCAAGCACCACGGATGGGATAACAGACGAGGCTGTCTGGACACCCTATCTCCCTGTGACAGGGCTCTATAATGTATATGGATACTGGCCAAGCGGCAGTGTCACCTGGTGGCGGGCAGATACTGCGGAATATATTATCTCTGATCTGTATCCAGATATTTCATATACTGTTGACATACAATCACAGAGTGAGACATGGGTCCCGATAGGAAGCGGAACATTTGTAGAAGGACAGGGTGGAAGCGTAACAATTACGGATAATGATGATAGCAGTGGCAGGAGTAAAGATTCAGTTATTGTTGCTGATGCTGTAAAATTTGAATTGGATTGTGCAGTAGTTGTAGCGCCCAAGAAGGGATATGCCCCTACTCCCTACTGTAAATATAGGTACTGCTTCCACGATCGATTATACAGTTGATACCCCATATACAGCTACCCTGGTAGGTGCGGGATGTGCCGGTCAGAGCCCTGCCTGGACATGGACCGCTTCTGACGATAACACCATAGCTAAAGTCGATTCAGACGGTCTTGTATCAGGTGTGAGTGAGGGTGAGGCTCAGATAACAGCCGGGGCAACAGTGAATCAAAAGCAAATATACGGAGTTCATGACGTTACAGTGACAAGACGCCTTGTGGATAAGGCATGGATAGATCAGCACCCTGATGCAAAAGTCATTGTGGCTATTTCAGGGACCGGTGTGGATACTACCAAGATTATCCCGGGCGCACTTCTATTTAAAGACTTTGCGACCAAACTTACCCTGGGGACCGGTCCTACCGCTCCAACCAATGGAGAATGTCATGCGACTTCAAATTCAATAGTAAAGTGGGTTCTTAAAGATGTGAGAAAAATAAAGAACAAACTTGCAGCGGTAGGTATAACCGAGAATGATAATCTGGTTGTATATGATTATTCAACAAATATTTTTGGCCGGGGTGATCTTGCAACCTATGTCTTGTGGGTTCTGGAGATGGTGGGTCACGACATCACAAAGCTTCATCTGCTCAATGGTCAATGGAAGCAGTGGGTTAAAGATGGTGGTACCTCTGGTGCAAAAGGGGCAGCACCCACAGTAACATATGATCCTAACAATAAGCAACTCGTCAATGACTCAATATATGGTACCGGATGTTTTATATACGAGCATCTGGCCGAGGGTGCTCAGGCTGACCCTGCCTATGCGTGGGTGGCTACTATTGGTGATTATGGAACCTGGAACGCGACAAAACCTCTGGGTGAATTTACCGATCATCATCTACCATGCGCTACACAGATAGATTTTGAAGAGAATTTTATCTCTTCTAATACTTATGGGGGAACTAATGACTGGAGATTTCAGCCTCCTGCCGGACTGGGAACCCTATATATGGACAATGGTGTTACACGTGATAAATATATATCTGTATATTGACAAGCCGGGGTCAGGTCAAGTTTGACCTATTGGGTACTCAAGATGCTTGGATATGCAAATGTCTCTAACTATTCACCTTCATGGAATGAATGGGGAGAAGTTGGGGCGGGAACGCAAACTGACTATCCTTGTTCTGGTGAGGGCACAGGGTGTAAACCTACCGGTGATAATATCTGCAATGGTCTGGGGCAGCCGTGGTGGTATCAATAGGGGATAAATCGTACTCTGATCTATCCGGGGTACTGATTTCAGGCTGTTAAATTCCTGAAGTTTGAAATAGAGTTTTTAAAAAGGGGAGTACGAAAAGTACTCCCCTTTTTTTATTGAGACACTGATTAAGAAATATTACTCTCTGCGGTACTTAATTCCTGTAAAAATTATGCAACTTTGTTTTCTAACGGACTGTAAAGTAATAACTTTTACATTATACGCTCAGATTTAGGCCAGATTTGGCTGATCTGATTGAACAAAACCTGAGGAATAGTTGGGCTATTTTGAAGGTTTTGTGAATGAAGATTGGTCAAAGATGGTCTGAAGATGAGATGCAAAATGTAGCTTAACTACCAGTCCTAATTTGGGGGTCCATTATAACTCTCGATATGTTGAAGCCGTTCATCTGTTAATCTGATTTTCCTTTCGTAAATATCTATAAACCATTGCATGTATCTGGATAACCTGTCAAATGTTTTTTTAGCTGACTAGTAGAGTGATTCCTAAGTAACATACCATACTCAACAATCTATTATTAGACAGGCGAGACGCCTGTCCTACTTTGGCTGAATTATCAACCCTTCCCGGTAGGACAGGCGTCTCGCCTGTCCTCACTCACTATGACTTGACCCTGCATGAGAATATAGAGGAGGGAAAAATGGGACGATTACACGAACAGTTCATAGTAGATGAATCAGGCAAAAAAACCGCTGTTGTTCTGGCACTTGAAGAATATGAGGAACTTCTTGAAGATATTCATGATCTATCAGTCATTGCCGAACGAAAGGATGAGGCAACTGTTAGTTTTGACGACCTGAAGAAAAAGTTGAAGGCCGGTGGACTCCTTTGAAATCGTTAATGGAACTTCATCGTGAGATGAAGTCCCATTAATAAATTCCAGTGATATTCCGTGTCTTTCCGTGGTGAACTATTACAGTTTTTTCAATTTCCTTTTACTTTCTGTTTTCATTAACTGTAAACTGCAAACCGTGAACGGTTACAAATATCATCTTGTCGTCTTATACTTATAGTCAATCTCCCCGGCTGTTAAGGCTGTATCATAAAGCTTGACCTCATCGATTTTGCCGTGGAAATACCTGTGCTTGTTGGTCTCGGGGTCGTAGTCGTGGGCTATGTACAGGTCCGAGTTGCTGATAGCAATGCCGCGACTCTGTGCCCCGCTATAGACCTCAACCCCATCCACGTACATTTTAACCAGGTTGGTGCCGGTGTTGTAGGTGGCTGCAAGATGGTGCCATTGATCTTTGGAGACTAAGACATCAGCAGTATGTATCTGCCAATAATCATACTTACTCCCTCTAGGGTCAGCGATAAGCAGTTTCAGACGGGGGTTGCCTTTGGCCAGACCAAACGCATAAGCGCCGGGTTTGGCAATAATAAATCTGTTTTTGGCCCAGCCACCTTCTTCCTGATTTAGATTTACCCAGGCCTCCAGGGTCAGGGAACCACTAATATCGAGTGTATTGTTATCCGGAACCCTGACATAGTCAGGAACTTCGTTGTCAACAAACTCAAGGCCTGTAAGGCCTGAAAGGCTTGAACCAATCTTACCTGTGACCCAGGCAGCGCCATTGATAGTGCCGATGTTGCCATTGACAACATCGGAGATAATATTCTCTCCACCCTCATTCATGGGCCAGTAGGCAACAGGTAATGATACACTATCTGTAGTAGCACTGGCTTCATATTCATAGGAGTAAGGTGAATTTCCACCGGCATTGTATGCCACTACCCGGTAGTAGTAGGTTATACCCGGGGACAAACCTGTATCTGAATAGCTCTCTACACCAGCCTTTACAGAATCTATCTGAACATAAATCCCGTCTTCCCCTATCTTCCGCTCAATCCTGAACCCCTCTTCATTGTCGGAATTATCCTGCCATGTCAGGTCAATCTGGTTAGTCGATAAGACCTCAGCACCAAGATTATCCGGTGCAGTGAGCGATGTAAACCTTTGATGCTCCCGGTAAATCTCCCCGGCTGTTAAGGCTGTATCATAAAGCTTGACCTCGTCGATAGTGCCGTCAAACCCTGATCCAATCATAATCGGGGTTGTGTCATCCATAACTATAGTCTCAGAATCAATGGTTTCTGGCTCACTCCCCACTCCATTTACATAAATGTTCATAACCCCTTGGTCAAAGGTGCCTAGTATATGATACCATTCGTCTGTGGTGAGAGTCTCTGAGGAAGTAACAGTATATTCATATACTCCATCTGCTACTCTAAACTTGAGATCAACACCACCGCCATCATAATACTCTAATACCAGCTCGAATCCTTTATAGTCCTCCGGGTTATCCGAAGACAAGTTGCTCACTATCTGAGAGCTACTTCCATAGGTAAAGGAATCGGATTTTACCCATGCCTCCACAGTAAGTTCGGTGGTGAAATTCGTGCTCTCACCGGGAAGAATCTCCACATAATCATCCCCATCAAAATCAAGGGCAAAGTCACCAACCTTGCTTTCTGTTGTCCACATGGCAGGATCAGAAAGGGTGCCGTTGTTATGGTTGTCGGTTGCATCATAGGCGATAGTGCCATTACCTTCATCCATTGGCAAGTAGACAACAGGTGGTGACCAGGTGGGCTTAACTACTGTTATTGTCAAATCAGGTGAAAGATGGGAAACTTCTATATTATCCAGTTTAACTATAAACCGATTGGGTTCATTCAGTGCAGCATTGCGCCCGGGACCTGCTCCCAACCCGGATGGCCAGATGTCCACTCCGTAGAGACCACAGGTATACCTTCCCTTAGGATTCAGCGCTGAGGTGAACTCCAATTCTATTTGGCCGTCCTGCGGGACCACATTGTGGAATACTGCTGCATTGTCCTTCTTGTCCGGTGTCTGCCCGTTTGCTAATACCACTTGTCCGCTTAAATAGTCATCTTTTGAGATATCAGGGGAGTCCAGGTAAACCAAGACATTATACTTGTCAAACCACGGATCCACCTTAGCTTTCAATCCCCATCTATGTTTGGTGGTTTCTATGCGGTAGCCAGTATCTGCGAAGATACCGTTACGGGGGCTATCTTTATTATACCATGTAGACCCATATTCATTGTCAGTGTACCCGTAACCGATAAAATCATTGTAAAGCGATCTTCCGCCCGGTTTATGGTATGCATGGTCAGGAGGAGCAATATTCGCTATTCCCCCCACGTCAACGACCCCGTTGTGTCCCGGGTCGAGCAGCATGGCATATGATCGGGCATCCCCGTAATAGATGCGCAATGTTCCGCCGGCAGGCATTGTCCTGAGGCTGACAATGATTTGATTGCCGCTGGCAGTAACGCTTGCCCCGACATGCGGGCCGGGCTCTACAGTGGTAAATCCCTCTCTTGTGCTGTAGGTCGTTTGAGGGGGTGTCCATCCATCAGGCACGGTCACTATAAGGCTCCTGCCCGGGGCGTCCTGCTCGCTCTGAAAATCAATGACATAGATATTTTTATCTAATCGGGGCGCGTCTAGTCCGCTGTTAGAAATCTGGTGTATCCTTGCCCGATTAGGTTCCAGCACAGAACCGATTATGTACCGGGGCGACTGGCTAAGATCAAGGGTGATTTCCCCGTTTGCCGGATAAATAGTGTCCCCTTTTCCTCCCCGCTTAACCAGTTCAACAGAAGTCGCATCTGTTTTGAGTTTTACCTGACTGGTTCCGTCTGCGTCCCAGAGGGCTGTGACCATCCCGTCAAGCCCATCCGGTCCGGGACCAAGAAAACGGTACCCGTGCCGGGTGTTATCATTTAAACTGAGGCGGCTCAGAAACCGCTTTCCGGCCAATATTCCTGCCCTTATTGATGTGCCATCGTCAAGACTGCCTATGCTGCCACCTATGGTATTGAGTGCCCAGAAGGCCTCTTTCTTTTTCAAAGGCGGGTAAGCATTATTCGAATCATTTCTTGGTGTCCTATCAATGATACCTCCTCCCCCCCAGTATATACTGTACCCATACCAGTCAGGATCATTGTTAGGCACTCCCTCAACCGAATGTCTTGACCAGCCTGACCACACATAGCCCAGTGTCAGCTCGATAATTGCCTTACGGGCACGGTAATTAGCCTGCTCATTCTCGCCGGTAAGCACCTGGGCTGCCCCGTAACCATTTTCAGGGTCTTCAGTATCAGTCGAGTAAGCCGATTGCAGCATCCCGACCGGCGTTGTATCCCTTCCATCTACCGGGTAGGATATGCCATGGTCCCGGCCATACAAATGGCCCAGCGTGATGGCATCGGCCATGGTCCCTGTAAATTGACCGGAGCTCCTATTGCCCTGATCGTTCTCGGGCCCGTTAGACCGGAACAGATGCAATGACACACCATCCAGGAAGACCCTGCCGTATGTCTCTGCCTGGTACTCAAAGACATTTTTTATCCATGACGGGCTAATCCAGTAACTAGAAAACACGAAGGCATCAGAAGGGTCACGGCCTGCCTCTGCATAGCCATCCTTGATGCCTGAATAGCCGGCCTTAAGAAGCCTGGCATAGGCCTGGTAACTATAATAGGTACCACCCACGATGTCACTGGGCTCCTGATCGATCTGCCAGGCATCGACCAGATGATTATACTCAATGGCAAGTTTTTTCATGGTTTCATAAAAGACCTGCCGGGCATCATCATCGCCGGTTTTAACCCTGGCTTTCCAGGGACTATTCCACTTCGAAATTTCAAATGGAGGATCGATCTTTAGCGCTATCCGGTAGCCAAGGCCATTAAGGTAAGTGAGTTGTTCTGACAGAAGGTTCAAACCAGCCCGGTTACCATTATCATCAAAATATATATAATCATGCACAATGCCTTCCTCCATAGAACCGGAAGGCGTCTTTTCGATAGCTGTCCATGGCCAGCAGGGCTGTGCCCATGTGCCGCCTGCCTCACGTAAGGTATCCAGCTCGGCCCAGCTCTGTTTATCCGGGTAATTCTGATACTCCATCCAGTATGTCGAAAAAAATCCTGCCGGCTCAACATAAAGGCCATCACAGGATGCATAATCAACAGGGCCGAATAACATAAAAGCTATTATTATCACAAACAATAATCTCCTGCCCATTTCTTTGTCCCTCCTTATTTAGATGAGATGATTAGATATGAAACCGCTTTTTTAAGCTGTATAACAAAAAACCTGGAAAATAACAACCTTTTTTTCTGTTTTTTTCTGTTTTCGACCTAAGGGTTTATACAAAAATAACTTAACATTCTCGCATCTCATCTTCAGGCTATTAGTGAATAGCTAAATTAATGACTATAGCGCTGCTATTCCTGCCGGGTAACCACGGGGGGGTTGCCCCTGCAAAAAAGGGGGAATTGCTGCTGTCCCCTTTTTCAATTAAAATACTCTTGACTTCTCCCCTTTTTGCATGGTTAAATAAGGATATGAAAATTTTCCTACTACCAGTTATGCAAGAGGGGTTACTTGTCTCCAACTGAGGGTGAAGGACTCACTTAAGTCGTTACTAATCAGGAGTACTACCATGAAAGCCTACAAATATTATTCAGAGGTAAATGAGGATGGAAAGCTAGACCTTCCCAAGCTCCCTATAGAAAAAGGCGAAATGGTGGAGGTGATTATTTTACCTTTGGAGAAAGTTGAAGTCGACGAGTCTTTTGATGTTACTCAGGACCCTGTCTATCAGATGGAAGGATATGAGTCTAACGCTCCTGAAGATTTATCGAGCAACCTTGATAAATATCTTTACGGGGAAGAGTTCCCGACATGAGACAGATTTTTGCCGACGCTAACGGTTGGATTGCATTAAACAGCAAGCGAGACAAATGGCAGAATACCGCGGTAAAAACAAACAAGGAGTTACTCTCAAAAGGGTATCGTTATGTTACCACCAATTTTGTGTTGGACGAATCTTACACTGGCTTGCTGATCAAAGTCGGACATTTTGCAGCAGTTGATTTTGGCGAAAAGGTTCACCGTGCACAGACAGTTCAAATTATTCATATCACCGAAGAGATTGAAAAAGAGGCATGGAAACTATTTAAGCAGTATGCTGACAAAACATTCTCTTTTACGGATTGTGCTTCGTTTGTGGTGATGCAACAATTGAACTTACAGGAAGCGTTTACCAATGACCATCATTTTGAGCAAATGGGATTTGCTATTCTGTTGAAATGATTGAAACCTAAATTGAGAGATTCTTTCATGTCGGGCGAGACGCCCGACCTACTTTGGCTGAATTATCAACCCTTATCAGTAGGACAGGCGTCTCGCCTGTCCTCACTCACTATGACTTGACCCTGAATAGCCCCCTTTTTCAAAGGGAAAAACATGCGTTAGAGAAATCCAAAAAATCCTGTAAAAAGTAAAAATTTGTAAAAATTTGATATTTGCCTCGCCTGCATATATTTGTTATTATAAAAAATAGGTGTTTAGCCGTCAGCTTTCAGGGGTTAACAAAAGGTTTAAATTTACTTTTTAAATGGTTATTTTGATATTTGATATTTTATGAAGCAGAGTTTTCAGAGGATAGAGAGATTACCTCCTTATGTCTTTAATGTAATCGGTGATCTAAAGATCGAGGCACGGCAGAGGGGGGAGGATATAATTGACTTCGGGATGGGGAATCCTGATCAACCCACGCCAGGATACATTGTTGATAAGCTCTGTGAGGCTGCACAGAAATCCCAGAACCACCGTTACTCTGCCTCAAAGGGGATAAAGAAGCTGAGATCGGCTATCACTGATTGGTATAAGAGGAATTTCGATGTTGATCTGGATTATGAATCAGAGGCGATCGCTACTATAGGGTCAAAGGAGGGGATATCCCATCTTGCTCTGGCCATTATAGGTCCCGGAGATACGGTTTTGGTCCCCACCCCTACCTATCCTATCCATAACTATGCGGTTATCATTGCAAATGGCGATGTAGTACATTTCCCCATGACCAGGGATGGTGATTTTTTTGAGAGCCTTCTGACCTCTTTTAACCGGCACTGGCCGCGTCCCAGGTTGCTGATTATAAATTTTCCTCACAATCCAACGACCGCATGTGTGGGGATAGACTTTTTTGAGAAGATTGTAGCTTTTGCCAGGGAACATAATCTTATAGTTATTCATGATTTTGCCTATGCAGATATCGTCTTTGATGGGTATAAGGCGCCAAGTATGCTGCAGGTTCCGGGTGCAAAGGATATAGGGGTAGAATTTTTTACTTTGTCAAAGAGCTATAGTATGCCCGGATGGAGGGTAGGGTTTGCTGTTGGAAACAGGGAACTCATTGGTGCCCTTACAAGGCTAAAGAGCTATCTTGACTACGGGATGTTTCAGCCGATACAGATTGCGAGCATTATTGCGCTCAATGGCTCACGGGACTGTGTTAATGAGATAAGGGATATATACAGGGATAGAAGGGACGTCCTTGTTGAGGGATTAAACAGGGTTGGATGGAGGATAGAAAAGCCTAAGGCCACTATGTTTGTCTGGGCAGAGATACCTGATAAATACAAGAAGATGGGCTCACTTGAGTTTTCCAAATTTCTCCTCAAAGAGGCAAAGGTAGCTGTATCCCCCGGGATCGGATTCGGAGAGGGTGGTGATGATTTTGTCCGATTTGCATTGGTGGAAAACGAACACCGCACCAGACAGGCTGTGAGGGGGATAAGGAATGTTTTGTAGGAGGTACAGATATTGAGATATATAAACATAGGTCTAATAGGTCTTGGTACAATAGGGACAGGTGTTGTCAGTATCCTGACTAAGAATTCAAGGTTGATAGAGGACAGGCTAGGTATACCTGTAAGATTGGCAAAGATCGCTGATCTTGATATCAAAAGTGATAGGGGGATAGAGATCGATAAGGGTATATTGACAACCAATGCAGAGGAGATACTTAATGATCCGGGGATCGATATAGTAATTGAGTTGATAGGCGGGTATGAACCGGCAAAGGGTTTTATACTCAGGGCCCTGAATAATGGGAAGCATGTGGTAACGGCCAACAAGGCCCTCCTTGCAAAGAGCGGGGAGGAGATATTTGGTATGGCAGACAGAAAGAGGGCAGCAATAGGCTTTGAGGCAAGTGTGGGAGGAGGTATACCTATTATACGTTCGTTACGGGAGGGTTTTGTTGCAAATAATATCGAGTCGATCTATGGTATTGTAAATGGCACAGGGAATTATATATTGAGTAAGATGACTGATGAGGGCGGTGATTTTAGTGATATCCTGAAAAAGGCCCAGGACAAGGGATATGCAGAGGCTGACCCGACCCTTGACATAGAGGGAATAGATTCTGCTCATAAGATCGTTATCCTGGCATTATTGGCCTTTGGAACCAGGGTTTCCCTTGAGGATGTATATACCGAGGGGTTTTCGGATATTACCCAGACAGACATAAGTTACGCACGGGAATTTGGCTGCAGGATCAAGTTGCTGGCCATTGCCAAAAGCAGCGGAGACGAGATCGATATACGTGTCCATCCTACAATGATCCCCCAGGAT
The DNA here is from genome assembly GCA_003229375.1 of Nitrospirota bacterium. Lineage (GTDB taxonomy): Bacteria > Nitrospinota > Nitrospinia > SZUA-224 > SZUA-224 > SZUA-224. Next base: position 18,391 of record QIDP01000006.1, on the reverse strand, counting down.
AATCCGATCTCCAGGGTGAATGGCGTCTTTAATGCTATCAGGGTTACAGGGGATTTTGTGGGTGAGAATATGCTGATAGGAAAAGGGGCAGGTTCTTTCCCGACAGCCAGCGCTGTTGTTGGCGATATAGTAGAGATTGCCAGGGACATGATAAGAGGGAGTGAGGGGTATCGTCTCCCTTCCCGATCCTATCTGCCGGAAAGGATAAAAGATGCAAAGATAAAGGATATCAGTAATATTACCTCTGAATATTACCTGCGATTCTCTGTGCTGGATAGACCCGGGGTATTATCAAAGATATCAGGGATATTGGGGGACCGTTCTATAAGTATTGCATCTGTTATACAGAAGGGGAGAAGGGAGAATGAGGCCGTACCTCTTGTTATAATGACCCATTCTGCTGTGGAGCGTGATATTCAATCTGCCCTGTCTGAGATTGACAGGCTTGATGTGGTTCTGGAAAAGACGGTTCTGATCAGGGTGGAAGATGGGGTGAAAGGTGGAAGGTGAAGGGTGGCATGGACAAACAAGTTTGTCCGTGAATTAGGGTGAAAGAGGATTTTGGAATGAAAAGCAATGAGAAGGCCTACAGGGCATGGTTTCAGTGTATCAGTGGATGTAATACAAGATACAATCTTAATGAGATAATCTACAACTGTCCGGATTGCGGTAATCTCCTGGAGGTCAGACATGACATAGATAGGTTGAAGGGTAAGAGTGCATCTGAATGGAAGGCCCTCTTTGATTTCCGCTACCGGAGATCAGAATGGCCCTATGGGAGTTCTGTCTGGGGTAAGAAGGAGATAGTCTGTCCGGATGTGGATACTAAGAATGTTGTTTCTACCTATGAAGGTGGAAGCAACCTCTTCTGGGCCGAGAGGCTGGGTAAGGAGATCGGGGTAGAGAATTTATGGATAAAACAGTGCGGGAGCAATCATACAGGTTCATTTAAGGATCTGGGGATGACCGTCCTTGTCTCCATGGTAAAGCAGATGATATCCGAGGGTAAGGATATATTAGCGGTGGCCTGTGCATCGACCGGTGATACCTCGGCCTCACTTGCAGCCTATTGTGCAGTTGCCGGGATTCAGGCAATAGTCTTTCTCCCTAAGAACAAGGTATCGAATGCCCAGTTGATACAGCCGCTCGCGCATGGCGCTATCACCATTTCGCTGGATACAGACTTTGATGGGTGTATGAAGATCGTCCGGGAGGTTTGTAAAAGGAATAACATATATCTGGCAAATTCTATGAATTCCCTACGTATAGAGGGTCAGAAGACCATGAGCATCGAGTTGGTTCAGCAGTTTGACTGGGAGGTTCCGGATGTCATAATTATTCCGGGAGGTAATCTGGGGAATGTAAGCGCTCTTGGTAAGGGATTCTTGCTTATGAAGGATCTCGGGATCATAGATAGACTCCCCAGGATAGTATGTGCACAGGCAGAGAGGGCAAATCCGCTTTACAGGAGCTACATGACCGGATTTAAGAGGTATAAGCCGATCCATGCAGGGAAGACCCTTGCCAGTGCAATCCAGATCGGGGATCCTGTAAGTATTAACAGGGCTATCACTATACTCAGGATGTTCAATGGAATAGTGGAGCAGGCCACCGAGGATGAACTGGCAAATGCTGCTGCCCGGGCCGACAGGACAGGACTCTTTAATTGTCCACATACCGGTGTTGCCCTTGCAGTCCTCTTCAAATTGGCGGAGAGGGGGGAAATTGTATCTTCAGACAGGGTCGTTGTGATCTCAACAGCCAATGGACTTAAATTTACCGATTTCCAGATCAAATACCATGAAAAAAGACTGAAGGGAGTGGAGTCGAGATATTCTAACCTCCCTGTAGAGTTGCCTGCCAGGTATGATGATGTAAGGGATACGATACTGCGTATGGTAAGTGCCTAAAGTGTCTAAAGTGCCTAAAGTGAGCTAAAGTTAAAAGATTATTCCATTAACTTTAGGCACTTTAGTTCACTTTAGACACTTTAGGCACTTTTATTGAGGAAGAGGTAATCTAATGAAATACATAGTCCTCCTTGGAGATGGGATGTCTGACTATCCTATACCTGAGCTTAATAACAGGACGCCTCTGACAGAGGCGAAGACGCCTCATATGGATCTTGTTGCCTGTAAAGGGATTACCGGATCTGTCAGGACAATACCGCATGACTTTCCCCCTGGAAGTGATGTTGCAAACCTCTCTATACTGGGGTATGACCCGGCAAGGTATTATACAGGGAGGGCTCCTCTTGAAGCGGCAAGCATGGGTGTTGAGTTAAACTCCGTGGACACTGCCTTTCGCTGTAATCTGGTCACCCTGAGACCGGTTGGGAATGATATGATAATGGAGGATTTCAGTGCAGGGCATATCTCCACCGAGGAGGCAAGCCAGTTAATAACCGGTATAGATAAGAGATTGGGTTCAGAGGATATAAGGTTTTACCCGGGGATCAGCTACAGGCATCTCATGGTCTGGAAAAAGGACTCAATTGATCTTAAACTTATCCCTCCGCACGATATCTCAGGGCGGGGGATAAGAGAACATCTCCCTTCCGGAAGGGAGAGGGAAGAGATAATAAGACTGATGAATGATTCGCAGATGATCCTTAGCAATCACAAGGTAAACAAGAGGCGTGCTGAGGAGGGGCTAAGGCAGGCAAACAGCATCTGGTTGTGGGGACATGGGAGCAGGCCTCATCTTCCGACCTTCAAAGAGAAGTATGGTCTTTCCGGATCAGTCATTTCTGCTGTTGATCTCCTCAAAGGGATGGGGATATATGCCGGTCTGGAGAGCATAAATGTGCCGGGCGCCACAGGTTATCTGGATACAGACTATAGAGGGAAGGTGAGATACGCCTTATCTGAACTCAGGAAAAAGGATTTTGTCTATCTCCATGTAGAGGCGCCTGATGAGGCATCCCATAATGGAAATCTTGATGATAAGATCAGGGCCATAGAGGATTTTGATTCCCTTGTCGTAGGTGAGATAATAAAGGGGATGCAGGAGGTTGGAGATTTGAGGATATTGCTCATGACCGATCATTTCACTCCCTTGAGTATCAGAACACATACTGCAGACCCTGTTCCTTTTGCTATCTATCCATGCAGTGGAGATCCAGATGGTGTGGAGAGATTTGATGAATCAATACTAAAGAGCGGTTCTATCCACCTTGAGAAGGGATATGAATTGATGGATTACTTTATAAAGGAGAAAAATCTGCGTTAGTCTGCGTGTGTCTGCGGTTAATTTAAAAGGAAGGGATTGAGATGAGTCTCATAGTTCAGAAATATGGTGGGACCTCTGTAGCAGATGTTGCAAGGATAAAGATAGTAGCAAATATAATAGCAGCAGGGAAGGGGAGCGGTAAAGATGTGGTGGTAGTGGTCTCTGCAATGGCCGGGGAGACAGATAAGCTGATCAGTCTGGCTCATCAGGTCACAGATGAGCCAGATGATCGGGAGCTGGATATGCTCCTCTCATCAGGTGAGGTGGTATCTATTGCCCTTTTGGCCATGGCGCTTAATTCCTTGGGCTATAAGTCAGAATCATTTACCGGGCCTCAGGTCGGGATAATAACAGATGCCTTCCATACGAGGGCGAGGATAAAGAAGATCACGGCTGACAGGATACACAAGGCCTTAAAGGAGGACAAGATCCCTGTTGTGGCCGGTTTTCAGGGGATCAATGAGCAGGAGGACATCACCACACTCGGGAGAGGGGGGTCTGATATAACGGCCGTGGCACTGGCATCAGCCATGAAGGCTGATCTCTGCGAGATATATACAGATGTTGATGGTGTATATACCACTGATCCCGGTATTGTCCACAATGCAAGGAGGCTGGACAGGATATCCTATGATGAGATGCTCGAGATGGCAAGTCTGGGGGCAAAGGTCTTACAGATCCGGTCAGTTGGATTTGCCAAAAAATATAATGTCCCTTTATTAGTAAAATCGTCATTTGAGGAGGGGAAGGGCACGCTGGTTACAATGGAGGACCCAGAGATGGAAGATGTTGTTGTTTCGGGAGTTGCCTATAGCAAGGAACAGTCAAAGATCACTATTATTGGTGTTCCGGACAGACCCGGTATAGCAGCAAAGATCTTTGGAAGGATTGCTGAGGCCGGTCTGGTAGTCGATATGATAGTTCAGAATATCAGTGAAAATGGATTGACAGATATATCCTTTACTATTCCGGGGGAGGATACAAAGAAGGCAATGAATCTGATGTCAGATGTGGCAAAAGAGATCGACGCAGTCGATGTTAATGTCGATGACAGCATTGCCAAGGTTTCTATAATCGGTGTGGGGATGCGGAGTCACTCCGGTATTGCCTCAAAGATGTTTGCTGCCCTGGCAAAGGATAATATAAATATTATGATGATAAGCACCTCTGAGATAAAGGTATCATGTGTTATTCAATCAAAGTATACAGAGCTGGCAGTCAGGGTGCTTCATGATGCATTTGAATTGGGTTAGGGTCTGCCGGATAATAAATGTTTTATCCTACCTTCTTCCTCTTTGGACTCTTTGTTCGAGATACCGGTATACTCTAACCGTACGAAATTATTTTGTAACTATTCAGCTATTCATCCCCCCCTTTAGCAAAGGGGGGGGAGGGGGGATTTGTAGAACTTATAATTATAAAATCCCCCTTAATCCCCCTTTTTCAAAGGGGGAGATCCGAATAGTTACATTATTTTAATGTATTTGTTGCAACGCCTTAATTAACAGTATGTTGCAATTCGCCTGGAATTGCTGCAAAAAGAGGAGTTATGTTAAATAATACTATCACCGGCAAGGTGCCGGAATGTCCCGATTCTGAGTATATAGATATTGATCCGATGTTGTGCAGCAGTGTCAGGTATGCGAGATCAAAGTGCAGGGAGTGCATTGAAGGGTGTCCCCGGGATGCTATAGAATTGACCGCTAAACATGGGATCAAGATAGATGCCTCGAGGTGTTCAGGTTGCGGGATATGTCTTTCTGTATGCCCAAACGGGGTGTTTGAAGACAAAAAGAATAATGATCTTAAAATCATATCCCGTATGAGGGAGATGCTTAAGATATCGTCTGGTAAGACCATAAGATTCAAATGTGATTATGACAATGGAGAAGGGAGTTCTATCTCGATACCCTGTCTGAGCCGCATAACAGAAAATCTTCTGATAGCTGCATTTGTAAATGGCGCAGAAAGGGTTCAAATCAAAAAGGTTGATTGTAATGAATGTGAATTTAAGAGAGATTTTCCATATATTAACAATACCCTCAGGTTGACCGGACAATTGTGTAATCTTATCGGGAGATCAGGAGATAGTATTGAAGAAGTCGAAGATTTTGAAGAAAATATAGACTCCTGTCAAGGGCCGATACCTTCGGAGGAATCATTGAGTCGTAGAGGTCTCTTCAAAATTTTTAGAAGACAGGCGGTTAAAACAACAGCAAGTATAATACCTGATGTATCTGAAAAAAAGAAAGAAAAAAAGGTATTTAAATGGGAACACAAGAAGAGTCCAAAAAGGTTATATCTATTAGAATTACTTAGTAATTTTGATGAATTGCATCCTGCCTTAGTTACTTCTTCGGCCATCAAGCCCCCTTTTGGTAAGATCAATATCAATGATAAATGTATTGGCTGCAATGTCTGTGAAACAATCTGTCCGGTCAATGCAATAAAAAGGGTTAAAGATAATGGATATTTAACCATTAGCTTTGATTCAAGACTATGTGTTAACTGTCAAAATTGCAGGGATGCATGTATAATAAAGGCTATTGAGATTGATAATGATACAGCTATCAACCTGAAAAATATCTTATGTGACAATGAAACAGAATTGGTCAGAACTAAGTATAAGATATGCAGTACATGCGGGGATATATTTATCTCCGGACAAGGAGATATATGCCCGATATGCTCAAAGATATCTGATAGGGCAGGAGGATATATAAAATAAGTGCCTAAAGTGAGCTAAAGTGTCTAAAGTTATTGATAATAAAATAACTTTTAACTTTAGATCACGTTAGGCACTTTAGGCACTACATATGAAGGGACGTATAGTATCTATAAATATCAGTGAAAACAAGGGCACAAAAAAGACTGAGGTGGGGAAGGCTTTTGTCAAAAAGGGATTCGGTATTGAAGGGGATGCACATGCCGGTGACTGGCACAGACAGATCAGCTTGCTTGCAAAAGAGAGTATTGAAAAGATGGAGGCAAGGGATTTAGATCTCAGGCCGGGAGATTTTGCCGAGAATCTGACAACCGCAGGGATAGACCTTACAGATATAAAGATCGGGACATCACTCAAGATAGGAAAAGATGTGATTATAGAGATAACCCGGATCGGAAAGGAGTGTCATGATCGCTGTGAAATATATCATCGCCTTGGAGATTGTGTTATGCCAAGGGAAGGTATCTTTGCAAAGGTAAACAGAGGGGGATGGATAGAAAAGGGTGATGATATAATGGTAGTAGGACTCACACCAAAATAGGTTCGCAGTTTTCATGCTCGGTTTTTGGGCAAGCCCATAGAATATGATAAATATTAAATATCAAAATATACATTTTAAAAGTAAATTGATATGCAAACATATCTTTTATCAATCGTTAATATCTGCTACAGATAATGAAGCTTTACTTTTTAATGTGTTTAATTTTGATATTTGATAGTAACTATTTGATATTTGATATTTTATGTCTCCACTCATAGATAGATATAATAGGGTAATAAGGTATCTCAGGATATCGATCACTGACCGGTGTAATCTCAGATGTATATACTGTATGCCTCAGGAGGGTGTCCCTCTTTTAAAGCATGAAGATATCCTTTCATTTGAGGAGATAGGGAGGATAGCAAGGGCATTTGTCCACCTTGGTGTTTCAAGTATCAGGATTACAGGGGGTGAACCATTACTGAGGAGAGATATAATACACCTTATAAATAAGCTCTCCAGTATCAAAGGCATATCAGATCTCTCAATAACCACAAATGCTACTCTTTTATCAGAATATGCAGAACCCCTAAAGATGGCTGGATTAAATAGAGTGAATACAAGTCTTGATTCTTTATATCCCGAAAGATTCTTTGAGATTACAAGGGGGGGTAATCTGAAGGATGTACTGGATGGGATCGATAGCGCCCTTAAAGCCGATCTTAAACCTGTGAAGATAAATATGGTTGTAATGAGGGGAATAAATGACAATGAGGTGATTGAGATGGTGAGGTATTTTAGGGGCAGACCGATCAATCTCAGGTTTATTGAATGTATGCCAACAAACAGGAAGTCCTTTCTCCCCGCAAGGCATTTTATACCGATGGAGGCGGTCGAGAAAAAGATAAGAAGGGAATTCCCTCTTGAGCAGACCCTTGTAAAAGGGGTTGGGCCTGCACATTACTACCGTATAAAAGGAGATTTATTGAGATTAGGATTTATTAGTCCGATAAGCCAGCATTTTTGCGGTAACTGTAACAAGGTTAGGCTGACCGCAGATGGCCGGCTTAGGCTATGCCTCTTGCAGGAGGATAAGGAGTTTTATCTGGGCGAGGCATTACAAAAAGGGGTATCTGACAGGATATTGACCCGCATGATAAAAAAGGTGATAATGGCCAAGCCTTCCAGACATAAACTCGTTGCAGGTAATATGGAATCCTGTAAATACGAATTCAAAGGCTCGATGTCCTCAATCGGAGGATAAGCATTCTTTATCTCTAAGATATCTTCCGCTCTCTCCTCCATCCTTCATCACCAACATTATATCAGAGATAATAATATCTCTGTCAACCGCCTTACACATGTCATAGATGGTAAGGGATGCAACAGCAACCGCTGTTAATGCCTCCATCTCCACACCTGTTTTACCAATGGTTCTGACCCGTCCCTTTATGGAAATAGTACCTTTTTCAAGGGAAGACTCAAAAGAGATATCAACACCTGTAATCATAAGGGGGTGACACATAGGAATCAAGGAATCAACCCTCTTAGCTGCCATTATACCGGCTATCCTTGCCACCTCATAGACATCCCCTTTTGCTATCTTTTTATCAGCTATCATGGAGAGGGTTTCCCTCCTCATCTTTACCTTACCTTTGGCAATAGCCTCCCTCATGGTCTCCTCTTTTTCACTTACATCGACCATCTTTGATCCACCCTTTTCATCAAAATGTGTAAGTCTTTTCATGCTAATGTCCCCCGCCTCTTATCATCTCCAATGCATGAGGAATGATATCTATAATCATCTCCAGAGATTCCTTTGCACCTCTCTCGCTTCCCGGTAGATTGATTATCAGGGTATTTCCCCTTATGCCGGCTACAGCACGGGAGAGTATAGCACGTCTATTCCTCTTCCACCCCTCATTACGAATGATGTCAGAAATCCCAACTGTCTCCTTAGTTATAACCTCTTTTGTCGCCTCCGGAGTTACATCACGGGGGCCGAAGCCTGTCCCCCCGGTGGTTAGGATCAGATCGAGTTTATCCTGATCTGACCAGCTTAGCAACTCCTCTTTTATATCCTTTATCTCATCCGGGATTATCTTATATTGTTTTATATTATAACCTTTCTCCGTCAGCAGCATGGTCTTCAGTGTCTTTCCACTAAGATCCTCCCTTTCTCCAACAAATCCCTTATCACTTATGGTCAGGATACCCGCATTGATCATCACTTATCCTCCTTCCCTTTGTAATAGTTCACTGCAGAGCCCGCTGAGATCGCAGAGATGAATTAAAATATAAACAAAATAACAGGACTATTATTTCTCAGTCCCTAATATCTGTAGCATAATTTATATTAAAAAAGGGGTTGTATTCAAGATTGGTCTTTCTGATGAGATCATCACTTACATATTCAACATTAACCTTAGAGAGGAAATCAGATACCTTTAAGATATTTTCTCCTATTGCGCCTTGTAACTTTTCAATCAGTCTTTTTGAATAGAGGGCGCAAAGCGGTTCTTTCCTGCCATCTGCAACAGGGACCACAGCCTCACTCTCCCTGATATTTTCTATCAATGTCAAAATTATCGAGGAATTAAGATAGGGCATATCGCATCCGCAAACAAAATTCCATTCAGTCTTACTTGCAATAAGTCCTGAATATATCCCCATAATCGGCCCTTTATCTTTTTCAATATCCCTTACAATAGTCACATTGATCCCTTTGAAATCGTAATCATTACCTGAAACAACTATTATATCGTCAACAACATCTCTCAGGGTCTCAACAGTTCGTTCAATAATAGTCTTTCCTTTTACCGTTATCAGGGCCTTATCGATCCCTCCCATCCTGCCCGCCTTTCCACCTGCTAATATGATTCCCGTTATCTCCATAATTTATTATATGAAAATCTATAGGACTGAATCTTAATAGTTACCTTTTTCGGATTCTTTACCCCTTTAACTTAACAACTGAATCGTTACCTTTGTCCCTCTTTTTATTTCAGTCTTATCTGCCGGTATTTTTAAGAATGCATCTGACAGGGCTAATGACAGGAGATTTGCCGAACCTTGATGGCCGGACATTGAAACAAAGATTTTGTTATCTCTTTTTATGGTCCTGACCCTGAGTATCTTGACCCGTCCTGGTTTTATGGTGATATCTTCATCCAATATTGCCTCTGTTTCTCTCAAAGATATATCCTCTCTTCCCATAAATTTCAGGATCACAGGTTTTACAAATTCATAGAATGTTATCATGGTAGATACCGGATTCCCGGGAAGCCCGAATACAAGAGTCTTATCCTTTTTGCCGAACACAATAGGCTTTCCAGGTTTAATAGCAACCTTATCAAAGAATATTTTAACACCTGCTTCTTCAAACACCTTTTTTACAAGATCAAAGTCTCCAACTGAAATCCCTCCTGATGTAAGAAGAAGATCCCAATTCAAACCCTCAATTACCTTTTTATAGATATCTTCAAAAGTATCATCAGCTCTTTCCAATATTACAGGATATATTCCACACTCATTAACCTGACTTATCAATGCGTACTTATTTGAATCCCTTATTTTTCCATCTCTTAGTTCTTCATCAATATCCAGTAATTCGTTACCCAGGGTCAAAATTGCCACTTTGGGTTTCTTATATACCGATACCTTTGAAATCCCGAGGGATGCACATAATGCAATTACAGCAGGCGTTATCTTAGAGCCTTTTTTCAAAACAATTCTGCCTTTTTTTATATCTTCTCCTCTATAGCATATATTTTTTCCTTTTGTGACACCCTTATAAACCTTTACAATATCACCATCCTCTTCAGTAAACTCCTTCATCACTACAGTATCAGCACCTGCAGGGACCTTTCCCCCTGTCATTATCTTTATTGCTTTTCCATGTCCTGCCTCTTTTTCAGAGACACTGCCTGCCAGAACCATATCAATTATATTTAGAGCTATAGGTATATCTTCAGAGGCCTTTTCAATATCTTCGGAGCGAACAGCATATCCATCCATTGCAGAGCGATCATAAGGAGGGAGATCTGTATTGGCATAAATATCACTAAATAAGACAGAGTTCAGGCCATTAACTATAGACACCTCTTCCATACCACCTAAACCTTGCGATTCTCTATCAATTATCTCTTTTGCTTTAACAATATCTATCAATTTTGTTTGATTTTCACCTGAAAATCCCCTCTTTATTAAAGGGGGAATTACTGCAAGCCATTTTTAAAAATTCCCCCCTTTGAAAAAGGTGGGAATTTGCTGCTCCCCCCCTTTAATAAAGGGGGGTTAGGGGGGATTAGATTTTCATTCCCCTCTATGCCGAACAATCGGTATGAGGGTTTCTTTTTTGAATATTGTCAAATTAACTATTATTTAAAGTGGATTCGAACCTCCGACCCCCTGAACCCCATTCAGATTAAGGGGTATTTTTAACATTTTTGCAATTGCCTGATATGCTGCCTGTTATGGCCGTCACTTTTATTTTACAGTAAGTTACATGGTTTTTTTAATTCTGAGCATTCCTGCCGGTTCCTGCTGATTCCGCCGGAGTTGGCTACAATTTGGCTACAGTGCCACAGGATTATAATCATACTAACAATATCCAAAAGCATATGATGTGTCAAGTTTAATAACCGGACACCGCTTTTTTAAAGTAAATTTATAGTTCGCCGGAGATTGGTTCTGGCTACAGCTGATTACCCCTGATTTCCTAATCCATTTTCTAATTCTATGTTATTTCTAATTCCAAATTCTTAGAAGCCTGTGATTTTAATGTTTGCTATTGTACTTTTATAATCACACTACAAAATTTTAATATAAAGATAACTCCCCGTGGGGTGGGTGGGATGGAGGTCAAGGGTGGGAACAATTTGACTGGTGGTATGCTGGCGTGCTCAAAAACCACCCAGTTCGATGGGATGGCTAACTGGGCTTTGCCGAACATACCACCCATCTTTGATGGGTGGTTTTTGACAAAATAATAAATATGATTATACCTATCTCTTGACAATTAGCTAAAAAAGCGTAAAATTTATATTGTAAAATAATTTCCAACAATTACTTAGTAAATAAAAATGAAAAATAATAATACAACGAAGAAATATTTAGGCCCAAAGGAAACAGAAGTAATTGCCAGGCTGTCTTATGAAAAAGTATCAATTATAACAATAAAGCAGTTTGACGATTTTTTTAATTTTTCCCCTGAACTAAGATACCAGATAATCTTTAGGCTCAGGAAAAAAGGGATCCTTACTAATATAAAAAAAGGGGTATATATTTTCTCCCCTCTGGAATCAGGGCCTGCTGGCAGAAATATTAATGAATTTCTAATAGCTTCTGTTCTTTTTCCAGATGGAAATTATTATATAGGATATTCTACTATGTATAATTATTATGGTTTTACTGAACAGATTTATCAGACCATGTTTATCCTGAATACAACAATGCAGCGGGAAAAAGTTATTAGCGGTTTACAATTTAAAATCATCAAAGTTTCAGATAAAAGGATGTATGGGCTTGAAAAAATTAAGGCTAACAATGCAGAGGTGATTATAAGTGATAAAGAGAGAACCCTTGTTGATCTTATCTATTTTCCTAATCCTGTTGGTGGGCTGAAGAAATCCTTTGAGATAGTTAAAAATCAGATAAGCAATAAAAAAACAGATATAAGGAAATTTATCAAATACGCCTCTATTTTTCCCAGTGTTTCTACAAGAAAAAGAATAGGCTTTATAATTGATAGTTGTGGTTTGAACAGCAGGAAATTAGCTCCCCTGTGGAAGAGCATCAAAGGAACTTCTTTAATTACTCTTTACAATACAAAATCAAGAAAAGGCAGGATAAATAAAAAATGGGGTATTATTGAAAATGCTGCACCAAAATAAAGATGAATTTCTTAAAATTTTAGAGAGAGCTTCTGCCAATACAGGCTTTCCCCTTAGAATGCTTGAAAAAGATTATTACCTGACGATTATCTTATCAGATATAAAGAGGTTGAGTAACGATTTAATCCTGAAAGGAGGAACCTGCTTAAATAAAATTTATTATTCTTATTATCGGTTAAGCGAGGATTTGGATTTTACCCTTAAGCTTTCGAAGGATAATACAACCAGGTCAATGCGAAGAAATGCAATACGGCCAATAAAAGAATCAATAAAATCTTTTGCAGAAAGCTATGATATGAATATTAAAAATGAAAATAAAGCAGGACACAGGGAGTCAGCTCAATATATTTATTATCTCAATTACATTTCGGTTGTTTTAGATAAAGAAGAATCTATTAAACTGGAAATTGGACTGAGATTTAATCCTGTTTTGCCGGCAGAAAGCCATGAAATTAGCCATAATTTTTTACATCCTTTTACCGGCAAGCCTCTTTTTAGTTCTGGTAGAGTAATGTGCCTTGCGTTAAAGGAACTTGTGGCTGAAAAAATGAGGGCTGCTGCTACGAGAATTACAATTGCCCCGAGGGATTTTTACGATTTAGGATATTTGCTTAAAACAGGATTTGATTTTAAGGATAGAGAATTAATAACTCTTTTTAAGATGAAACTCAAAGAAGATGGTTTTTCTTCTGACCTGAGGAAGTATAGCCACAATTTAGGCAGAGCTAAAGAAGAGATTAACGGAATGAAATCAAGATTTGATGATGAGCTGTTTCCTGTATTGACTGTCAGGGAAAGAGAATCTTTTAGCCTTCAGGGGACATTAGACAATTTCAATAACATTTTGAGGTCTGCTATTGATGTTTTATGAATCACTGGCTACAAAAATACGGCCATCCACACGCGCTTCAACATAATCTGGCCAACAAGCGGTCAAAGGCCACCTGTCTCCGTAAACGCTGCAAGTCTACTTGTTCCTCGCGGGCTCGTTGTTTTAGGCGCTCCTCCAGCGCTCTGCGAAATGCGGTCGCTGTGGCATATTTCCTGGATTCAATCATAGACTAACCTCTTGAAAAATAGCTTCCAGTTGTAGTTGTATAGTTTGTGACTTTACTTGTTTTATAGCGCCGCGAGTAATAAGTCCTTTCTCAACAGCTTCACGCAGGGCTTGCGTAATAATATCGGGGGTAACCGTTTGCTCTACCATGAGATCAGTAATAGTACGCAGCGGCGTGGTTACTTGAAAACCCTGTCTTGCCTCAATATCACTTTCCTGTAGCTGAGCTCGGTGGAGAACTATTATTTCTGGTATTTCACTGTTGCGGCGAAATCTGGGTGGAACAATCATATGGAGTTTTGAGGACATTAGATCGGAAAGGTCATGAATGCTGAGGGCGGTTTCGTAAAAATAAATGCCTTGGGGGATATATTGTCTATTTCGAGACCATAGAGACCATATTACCAGATCTGATTCTTCGGAGTGGGGAAAATTGGATAGGCGGTAGATGCCGCGGTATTCCCTTATCCAATTGCCGGCATGAACATTTTAATAGTGAGTCTTATCAGCATAACCAGCAGCTATTGCCTGTTTGGTAGTGAAAAACCCTTGTTGCATTTCGGCAATTCCATAAAGTCTTTGAAAAGATTCTTTAGACAGCTGTTTCATTGCACATCCCCCTAAATTATTTAGGGTATTATGCTTAAAATAACGGGATAATCTGTCAAATCTGTGCGCATAAACCATATGAACAAATTTTTTGCCAATTTTTAACCATCTCTGTTAACCAGTGGGTCAGACCCTTTCATAAAATTCGGTTTGGATAAATCTATCGGCACTTATTAAAAAGTGCCGATGTTTTCATCCATGGTTCTTAGTAGTTCGCGCTTTTCAAAAAGTTTTGAAATTTCAACAGCACTGTCTGTAAAGTATTTTGATGGTATTTGGCCCCTCTTACCTTTCTTGTCGGGGTTATACTCGATTGGCAATAAATTGTGATGTCAAGATGGGGGGCGTCAGAAAGCTTCCTTATGTCTTTACAGAGCAAGGCGTAGCAATGCTGTCAAGCGTATTAAACAGCAAAAGAGCCATTATGGTCAATATCCAAATTATGCGGGCATTTATCAAAATAAAAGAAATGCTATCTACCCATGCCGATCTAAAGAGAAAGATAGAGGCAATGGAAAGAAAATATGACTATCAGTTCAAACCACCTGTTACTCCCCCTCAGCGTCAAGTAAGGAGAACTCCAACTGGGAGTTCTCCTTACTTGACGAGCGACCGGCAAACAATTGCTTCTACCCGGATATGGTCTCCTATAACGCGCTACTAGGTGGTCAGCTTAATGTGTTGATCTTGCATAGATAGTCACAACAAAAACAATGCATTACAAAGCTCAATGCCGCCTTGAACAACTATTTTTTTTAAACCCAATTTTCCTTGCTGACTTCTTTGGTGTCTCAAGTAATTGTTTGATAGCGTCAAATACTATTTTGAACTGATGGCCATATTTTCTTTCCATTGCCTCTTAATACTACTTCCATGGAGTATTTCAATAAGAGTATTGACAAAAGCGTATTATGATAGTATTGTAATTCTAAAAGGAGGTGCTGTTTATGACCTATACTAGAAAGGCCCAGGTACTTCTTACAGAAGAAGAATACAGGATACTTGAAGAAGTTTCTGCCAAAACCAAAAAAAAACTTGGTACCCTTATAAGGGAGGCCGTTGAAAAGGTATACGTAGAGGAAAAGAAAAAATCACAAATTGCAGAGTCTGTTGATCGTCTCCTCTCCTTGCCTCCGACGCCCGCCCCTGAGGACTACCAGGAATGGGAAAAAGAATATTCCAAGCTCAAAGGGTCATGCGATATCGAATGAAACACTTAATCTTTCTAGACGCCAATATCATAGTGTATGCTCTGGGTAAAGAGCACCCCTTGAGGAATCCATGCCGAAAGTACCTCAAGAAAATCAAGAAAGGTGAGATAACGGTCGTTACCAATACCGAGGTATTACAGGAGATATTGCACCGGTACTTTAGCATTAGGATGTCTACCAGGGCGGAGGAGGCATATATTGCCATGAAGACGTTCTGCAGGGAAATCTATCCGGTTACATTAAATGAAGTCGAGAAGGCTTTGGCATTGCTCAAGGAATCTCCCTCCATTAACCCAAGGGACGCCATACATGCCGCAACCATGCTCAATAACGGGATCGAAAAGATACTCTCAACTGACCCGCACTTCGATGTTGTGCAGGGCATAGAGCGAATCGCCCCTGGCTCGACCTGATTTTACAATAGATATCCCATTCAGGAACTCTCTATAGGGGTGTATGGCACTTCGTTACACGAACCTTCACACTGGGCCTGGTATCCTGGAATGTCCCGGATTGAAACCAACAACGGGTCTCTAAATTGTAAACCTGAACAGTACCGGTTAAATTAGACCGTGGTTTTAGATGGTCTCGTAGTAGTTCCCTTTTTTGCCAACTTGTCTTGGTCCTGATAGAATAACAATTTTTTTTAAAAAATCTCTTGTCTTGTAATATATTTTTCTAAATATCGCTTCATAAGATAGTCAAATCCTTCGGTTTAAATGGTCTCTGTTTCTGAGAAAGTCAATTATATGCCAAAGATGTCAATAATATGACAATTACAACTGAAATAACAACCAAAGAGTAACCCAAGATTTTAGTATGGTTTAATTAACCTGTTAATAATAAACGGATTATAAAATATAGGAGAAAAGGGAGGGATAATGGTATGAATAATGCATCCCTTAAAATAAAAAAAATGAAAAGGAGGTGATATAGATGAGTTCATGCAATTGCAAATGGTGTGCTCAGGACAATATCTGTTTGAATCCTGAAGGATGTGGAGGTGAGGAAAAAGAAACAAAATCAAAAAGGAATTAGAGAAGGGAAAAAAAACTTGACAAATAAATATGAGCATAATATAATTGGTCTCATTCAATTCAAAATTTTATCCAGATGATATTATTTAAATTAAGATTAGGGAAGGGGGTGAAGATATTATGAGGAAGACTGTTCATTTAATCGTTGCTGTTTTATTTGTCACGGCAGTAGTAGTTTTAGCTTCAAATTATGCCATAGCAGGTAGCAGTTTCTCTGCAAAGAAATATGAGAAGACCCTTACGAAATATCTCAAAGCTAATCCTCATGCCAAATCCAAGTTTTCACGGATGCTTGATGATGGAGAGGGAAAGCTATCCGACAAAGGATTTACCAGGGCAGATGTGGTAACCTTCGTTAAGAACTATAGATTAAAGAAGACAACATCTTTGATGGATTTGACTATAGGGGATTGGAAAAAGGATAGCACTAAGGTTGACGACACCGATATTGCGTTTTTAGAAAAGATAATAAAGAGTAGCCGAAAAGTACTATCAAAACTGTAGTTTAAGTTAAGGGGACATGTTTAAGAGATCAAAAAAAAATTTGATCTCTTAAACATTGTTCGGATGAACTGTTACCTATTACGTTTCATATCCGTTCATAGAAAGTAAATTAAAATCCATAAAGACTTACTGACAACCTGCAAGATTTTTTCCAGACTTCTAAATCCTCAAAAGAAGTGCTCATAACTTCCTTTTACTTTCTGTTTTCATCAACTGTTAACTGTAAACCGTGAACGTTACTACGTTTCTCAGGGATTCAAAAGGATTGAGCCTTTGGTAGTAAAAAAGGTTCCTGCTACTGCGGCTGTTAGAAGACAGGCAAGTGTAGCTGCCAGGAGGGCCCTTGGGCCCACTTTAGCCAGATCTTTGGTTCTGGCCGGTACAAGGGCTGCTATCCCTCCGATAAAGATTGCCAGTGAAGCCAGGTGGGCAAAGCCACAGAGGGCATAAACTGTAATAACTGAGGAACGTGGATGGTGAAATCCCTTTGTCGTCATAAGATGGGCCAGATCCTGGTATGATTGAACCTCTGTGGTTACCAGACGTTCACCAATAATTCTAGATGCCTCTAACACATCACTATGTGGTATTCCTATTACAAGGCCCAATGGATAAAAACAATATCCCAAAAGATTTCGAAGTGACCAGTCTATATTCCAGCCGAATCCGGTGTTTATCCAGCCACCTAAAAAACCAAGTCCCAGATCTACAAGGGCAACCATTCCGAGAAAGGCCAGGAGAAGGGCAGCAATCCCTACACAGAGCCTAACCCCGGCATTAGCCCCATTGATAATAGCCTCGATCAGATTGCTTTCACGTTCATAATATGGGACCACCTGTTCTCCCATGGTCCTGGGGACATCAGATTCAGGAAGAAGAATCTTGGACATAACAATTGCTGCCGGTGCAGAAAGGACAGAAGCTGAGACCAGATGCCCCGCGATTGTTGGAAACTGGCCATGGAGAATAAAGACGTAAAGTGCCAGGACACTTGAGGCAATAGTAGACATTCCTGCTGTAAGGATCAGGCATAGTTCTGATCTGGTTATATTATCCAGGTAAGGGCGAATGGTAAGCGCAGATTCAATACCCACAAAGATATTACTGGCAGCACACAAGGATTCTGCACCGCTGATTCTCATTAATCTGGTAAAAAGATAGGCAAATCCGCGTATGAGCAAAGGCATAATGCCTATAAAATATAAGGCGCTCATCAATGAAGCAAAGAAGACAATAGTTGGTAATGCCTGGAATGCCAGAAAAAATCCCAGGGAGGTTTCTCCCTGGGAATTAGATGTCCCCGGAGGTAAGGCCAACCGTCCAAATAGAAACCGTGTCCCGGCACCGGCGCTGTCCAGTATCCTGACAACAACATCATTGATAACAAGAAATAGTTTGCCGCCAGCAGGTACAATAAATATAAAAAAGGCAAAAATTATCTGAAGCCCGATGCCCCAGAGAATTACCCGCCAATTCATCCTATTTCTATCAGTGGAAAATAACCACGCTAAAGCAAGTAATAAAAAGATCCCGATAAAACTGACTATGTTATACCTGAATCTTGCACGAAATGATTATCTCAAAGGGGGTATCCTTTGAAACCCTACATACATATGGACTGGCGAATTACTTATTAAAAAGT
>QIDP01000066.1 GCA_003229375.1 Nitrospirota bacterium | reverse complement strand
CTTTGTAACTTGCTGATTATAATAGCTTTACAATCGTGCAAGAAATTTCTTGCACGAGAATTAATGAAATTCGTGCAAGATTCAGGTATTACAAATCGTCTTTGTTCATTTTAACTTTCTATCTGTCCTAACTCCAGTCATAAATGGTAAGAGGGATTAATAAAACAGATATTTTCATAGATGATTAGGACAGAGTCAATTTTCTACAAAGGTTAGGGGAAAATATAATTAAAGGAAGCAGAAGAAAAAGAGATTCGTCAATTTTATGGCGACATAAAAGAAGATCAAAATATAACTTTGTATATGTATTAGGCATATTCTTTTTCTCAACACTATTTCCGGAAGACCCAAATTATTAGGGATAGGCATAGATTGAAATATGAGGTCTTGGGCCGGATAGTTCCCATAGAGTAAGTCCTTCCTTTTCGTAAAAGGCGATTGGAGTACAGTTATATTTTGAAAAATATCTAACAAAATCCAGGGGTGTAATTCCAAGAGGGGTGATCTCTTTCCATCCGTATATCATCTCTCTATCTTTAGGGTCATCAAATATCCTTATAAGAAAAATTCTTTGTCCGGCAGAGAGTTTATAGTATATCTCCCTATCCATGTACTCAAAGATGCTGTTCTTATCTTCTTTGAGGCCTCCAACAACGTAGGTTAGTTGAAGCACATCGCACCTGATACCATTATAGAGCCAGACAAAATCTGTCTGATCATGACCCGGGGTTATAATGAGATCCCCATCCTTAATATATCTTGCCATGAATGCTGTCCTCTTAATTCTGGAGTCCTGTTTGTGCATTGGATAGACAGTTGTGACAAGATTTGTGCTGAAGATGATCGTCAAAATAATAATTATCCCCCAACCTTGTTTCAGGGTTATTTGATTATCGCTGTTTGTAGTTGTAGTTGTAATAGATAAGGCAAAGATCAACCAGAGTGCAGGTAATATGAAGACCCACCTCTCTGTGTCAGCACTAAAGAAAAAAAGGGCAAACAGGAGATAAGGAATGATCCAGATAGAGAGGGATATTAATATATTCCTGTAGCAATTTATGATATCTTTACCTCTTTTTACCAGAAAGAGTGTAAACAGAGACAATAGAAATGTAATGAGGGAAAATATTGCTATATTTATCCCCCATCTCGTGGTAAAGATCAATTCTACATAGATGATGCTTCTGGCAAAGCCGTAAAAGGCCTTTATAAGATTTATAAGGCCGGTGGTATCTTTAAATTCATGTGCTGAGGATAATATCCATTGCCATGCCCCGGTAAGGCTGCAAATATCCATCAACTGAAATATTACATAGTAATACGCATATCCGGTTAATCCGATAAAGGTAACTATATAGGTAAAAAATCTAACCTTTTGTCCATCTTTACTCGATCCGCCTTCTCTGAATGGTCGAAAAAAAAGGTATGTCACCACGAATGGAAAAAACAGGACATTACTGAGATGAAAGAGGACAGCAAGTGAGTGGGAAAGCCCCAATATAAACCCATTCAGATATGGGGTTCCGGATTCAGATTCGAGTAAATACAAGCAGAGAATAAGAAAAAAGATGGCAGGCATATAGGTCTCAACATCGATCCCCTGTATCCAATAGCCAAAAGAGATTGCAAGTCCAACAGATGCAGCAATAGCCAGGAAATTTGATCTGACATATCTAAAGACCACCAGACAGAACAGGGCAATTCCTATTCCCCCTAAGATGGAGTTGAAGATTCTCAGAATAACATGGGTTGGGATATTTATCCCGATAACACCGCACATCTCTTTAAGCAGCAATCCAATTGGACAATAAATCAGATGCCCTGGCAGAAATAGAGTTTGCCATGTATCCTGTTCTATTCTCCTTACATATCCAATTCCATCACCATTGATCTCTTTTACAAAAGATAGGAGATAAAGAGATGTGATTAATAAACATAAAATAAGGCACTGGATCTGAATATTGGAAAATATGAAGCGATTTTCATTCTCCTTCATCATCCTTGCCTTTCCTTGGCAGTGTAAAATAAAAAATACTCCCTTTACCTCTTTCACTCTCTATCCAGACCTTCCCACCATGGATCTCGACAATCTTCTTAACAATTGCCAGTCCCATACCGGATCCTTCAATATTGTCTCCTGTATGAACCCGTTGAAAGGGATCAAAGATTTTCTCTTGAAACTTTTTTTGAACCCCGATTCCATTGTCTTCAACATAAAATTGATAAAAATTCCCCTTCTCCTCATACCCGATCTTAATCCGTGGAGATGGATGATCTCCTATAAATTTAATAGCATTATTTATAAGGTTAGTAAAGACATGAGCTGTCCATTTACTATCGCAGTAGATTACAGGCAGGTCCTCATCAACCTTTACTTCTATACCCTTTTCTTCTAATTCGACTTGAAAAATTTTGATAGATTCATTAACTATATCCTTACTCTTTACATCTTCATAAAGCTCGATTATCTTGCCAATACTGGACAGCTTTAATATATCCTGTATCAGGATCTCCATCCTTATAGTGTTTTTCTTTATAAGGTTAAGAAAGTTCCTGCCCTTGGGGGGAATAGAATCCTTCATAGTCCTCTCGAGCAGGGAAGCAAATCCACCTATTGAGATAAGAGGCGCCTTAAGGTCATGGGAGACTATAGAAACCAGACTCTCTATCTCCTTGTTCTTCCGTTCTAATTCCCTGGTCTTTTCTTCCAGATTAGAATAAGATCTTTTGAGCTTCCTGGCCATATTATCAAACTCATGCGCCAGATGTTCCAGCTCGTCCCCGCTCCTTATATCAGAGTGATAATCAAAATCGCCCCTGCCAATATGGTTAGTAAGATTCCCTATCTTTCTCAACGGCTTGATCACTAATATTTTTATAGAATAATAAAGGGTGGCCATCATTAAGAGTACAATCACGCAGGCCGAAGAAACGAGGAGTATCTTATTTAAAGACATGGCCTTTTCTGCCTCCTCAAGGGGAACGGTGACGCTGATCCCGCCTAACACATCTCCCACCTTATACCCCTCTGACTCATGACATTGAAGACACTTCTCTTCAGTATAAAGGGGGATCATATAACGGTAGACCTTGTGGTAGTTTTCGTATTCGGTCCAGGAGACCTCTTTTTCTCCCTTCTCAAACCTTTTCAGGGCCTCTTTTTCAAAGTCATCAGGGGCATTATCGGGATTTAGCAATTTCAACCCTGTAATATGAAAGCGGTGGGAATTTTCTGAGTAGTGAGATAGATCCTTGGTCACCATAGCATGATTTTTCTTTCTATATATCCTGCCGTTAGTATCGGTGATCTCCTGCTTAATTCCCGGAAAATAGAAATAATACCCCTGACCGGTCTCCTTTGATTTATCTACATAAACCCCATCATATTTTGCAACCCATTTTCGAACAATAAGAATCTGATTTAAAAGGGCCCTGGCCTCTCTATCCACCTCTTCCCTGATTAGTTTATCTTCTCTGTAGGAGATAAGGATAAAGAGAACTGTAATAATAATAGAGATAATAGTTCCTATATAAAGGATGATCTTGTAACCCAGATTCATTTTTGAAAATATATTTGAAAGCATGATTGAATTTTCCTTTATGATCTAAACTTATTATAGACCATATTTCCAGGGCGGGCAAATAAAAACATTGATGATTTTTGAAAAAAATATTGCCTTTTTTATCATTTTTGTGTATGCTTTACTGTCGTTATCCACTCAAGAATTGGTAAGAGTTCATCACGAAAAGACACGGAATATCACTGAAATTAACTTAATTAATCAGTGTAATTGTGTGAATATCCGTGGTGAAATTACAAAGGAATAAAGGATGAGAAGGTTAAGGATAGGAATGGCACAGATTAACACCACTGTTGGGGATCTCGAGGGGAATACCGAGAAGATTATAGAGCTTATAAATAAAGGAAAGGCAAAGGATGTGGATGTTATCACCTTCCCGGAATTATCAATACCCGGGTATCCGGCAGAGGATCTTTTGCTGAAACCGCACTTTATCAAGGAGAATCAGGAATGTCTGAAAATAATCGCCGACAAGGTTGAGGATATAATAGCTATTATCGGTTTTGCAGACGGGAAAGAGGAGATATATAATGCAGCAGCTATAATCTATAATGGCTCATTAAAGGGTGTATATCATAAGATACTCCTCCCTAATTATGGTGTATTTGATGAAAATAGATATTTTAGGGCCGGGGATGAATATATGGTCTTTACCCTGGAAGGAACTGTTATAGGAATTAATATATGTGAGGATATATGGGAGGATGAGCAGACACAGATATTGTGCAGCCAGGGAAAGGCCGATGTTATAATAAATATATCCTCCTCACCCTATCATGCAGGAAAAAGAGTGATCAGAGAGGAGATGCTATCAAAAAGGGCTGCAGAGAATGGTGCGTTTGTGGCATATAACAATCTTGTAGGTGGACAGGATGAACTCGTCTTTGATGGAAATGGGATGATATTCGATCGTAAAGGAAGATTGATTGCCCAGGGAAGACAGTTCGAGGAAGATCTGATCCTGGCAGATCTGGATATAGAAAAGAGGGGCAAGGAGGAGTTCAGCAAATCCAAAAAAGGAGGGAAAAGGTGTCGGAACAAAAGGCATGTTCTGAGAAAGATAGAAATCTCAAAGAGTATTACTAAAAGAGATAAGCCTCCCATCCATTCCGTAGGGACAAATTTTAAACCTGTCCGTATACCTGGCCCATCAGAGGAAATATATAATGCCCTGATCCTCGGGACAAGGGATTATGTCAGGAAGAACGGTTTTGAAAAGGTGGTAATCGGTCTGAGTGGTGGAATAGATTCGGCCTTAACAGCAGTTATTGCCGTAGATGCCCTGGGTAAGGAGAATGTAATCGGTATTTCCATGCCATCCCCTTTTTCATCAAAAGGAAGTGTGAGCGATACCGTTGTTTTGGTCTCCAATCTATGCATCAGATTAATCACTCTCCCGATCAAATCGGCCATGGAGGCTTACAAGGAAATCCTGAAAGAGCCCTTCAATGGAGTGTTGGCAGAGGGGAAAGGGGATATTGCAGAGGAAAATCTTCAGGCGAGGATCAGGGGAAATCTCCTTATGGCGCTCTCAAATAAGTTTGGCTGGCTGGTGCTGACCACAGGCAATAAGAGTGAGACCAGTACAGGATACTGTACCCTTTACGGGGATATGGCTGGAGGATTTGCTGTGATAAAAGATGTACCTAAAACCATGGTCTATGAGCTGTCTAAATACAGAAATTCTCTTGAGGAAAAGGATATCATCCCTGTAAGCATTATAGAGAAGGAGCCTTCTGCTGAATTGAGACCGGATCAAAAAGATGTGGATACACTTCCTCCGTATCCTGTATTAGACCCTATTCTCAAGACCTATATAGAACAGGATAAGAGTATAGAAGAGATAGTATCAGTAGTATACAATCGTGACGAATGTATTACCAGGGAGATTGTGGAGAAGGTTATAAGGATGGTAGATAGTAGTGAGTATAAGCGTAGACAGGCTCCGCCAGGTATTAAGATAACACCTAAGGCATTCGGAAAGGACAGGAGACTGCCAATTACTAATAAATATGTTGGTTATAGGTTCTAGGTTATAGGGTGGTAAGCAGTAATTACTTCTCACTGCCCACAGCCTAGACCCTAGAACCTAGACCCTAGAACCAAATTTATGGAGGTATAAATAAAAATGATTCTTGTGCCCAAAGAAATATTTTTTACAAAAGGAGTGGGATCCCAGAAAGAGGAACTTCGATCCTTTGAGCTCGCTCTTCGTGATGCAGGGATAGAAAAATGTAACCTTGTTCACGTTTCAAGTATCCTGCCACCAGGATGCAAGATAATCAGCAGGAATGAAGGGTTAATGAAACTTGTCCCCGGCATGATTTCCTATTGTGTAATATCAAAATGCAGCAGTAATGAACCACACCGTCTTATAGCAGCATCTATCGGATGCGCTATTCCTACAGATAATAACGCTTATGGGTACTTGAGCGAACACCATGCATATGGACAGTCTGAAAAGGAGGCAGGAGATTATGCTGAAGATCTGGCAGCAGCTATGCTCGCCTCTACCCTGGGTATAGAATTTGATGAAGATAAAAGCTGGGATGAAAAGAAGGAGGTCTACAAGATCAGTGACAAGATAGTAATGACTAACAACCAGTGTCAATCCGCAGCGGTCAAAAATGGTGGATATACGACAGTAGTTGCGGCAGCGATATTCCTATTCTGATTTTTTTTAATTTTTTTGTAGACTTTGCATCTTAAAGTGATATAATAATATTTTTTTTTTAGAGAAAGGCTGTAAGTATGAAAGATTTGCTGCATAAACAGATTATCCCGGAAGGGATAGAAGGTGGTTCTACTGTAAACAGGCTGGTAGATAATATGAGGAATACCGCCTTTCAGGGACGAAATCTCGCTTTAGCAAGGGATATATGGGTAAAGATGTTAGAGGATGATACAACCATATTCTTTGGTCTGGCAGGCGCTATGGTACCGGCAGGAATGAGGAAGATAATATCTTCTTTAATAGAAAAGAGGATGATAGACTGTCTTGTATCTACCGGTGCAAATCTCTTTCACGACTGCCATGAAACCCTTGGAATGTTCCATTATCAGGGAAGCGAAATAGTAGATGATATAGAGCTGTTTAATAAAGGGATTGACAGGATATATGACGTATTTGCATCAGAAGAGGAATTCAGAAAAACAGATGAATTTATTATGGATTGGGCTGCAACAATAAAAGATAGATGTCCTATAACTACCAGGGAGTTCTTTTATCTGCTTGGAAGGGAGTTGAGCACTAGCGGTAAGACTGAGGGTATATTAACATCTGCTTATAAGGCAGGGGTTCCAATATATTGTCCTGCAATCGGAGATAGCTCTATAGGGATAGCCGTGGCAACAGGGATAAGGAATGGAATCTATGACTTTACCTTTGATGTACTCAATGATTTGTTAGAAACAACGGACATAGCAGGGAAGGCAAAGGATACCGGGGTTATCTATATAGGAGGAGGTACGCCTAAAAACTTTATTCAGCAAACAGAGATAGTAACCGCATTTTTTAATAACTGCCCATCAAAGGGCCATAAGTATGCAATTCAGATCACTACCGACGCCCCTCACTGGGGTGGGCTGAGCGGTTGTACCTTTAAAGAGGCGCAATCCTGGGGTAAGATCTCGAAGAACGCTATGAATGTATCTCTCCATTCAGACGCTACTATTGCCTTACCTATAATTGCCACAGCGACCTTAGATCAGGCTAAAGATATCTTAAAGAAAAGAAAACCACTCACTTTTAATCTCGAAGGAAAGCTGGAGATACTATAGATTTAAATAGGAGATTGATCTTATGTCTCAGGAAAAAGGAATATTAAATCTAAAAAAGAAACTTATTAAGAGGAGAGAGGAACTTCAGAAGATGATATCTTCCTCAAAAGAGAAGGAGAGAAATATCTCAGAGGTTGATCGGGGTGATGATATTGATCGTGCAACAATCTCTGAGAATCGCGAAATGGTATTTATCATGGGCAGCCGCGAAAGAGAGGAACTAAAGACTATCGAAGAGGCCCTTCGCAGGATCAATAATGGAACCTATGGGATATGTGATGAATGCGAGAAGAAGATAAGCAAAAAGAGACTCGAAATACTTCCGTTCACTCACTACTGCAGGGATTGTCAATCAGAGATTGAAAGTTCTTTAAAAAAGTGAGCTAATTGAAAAATTCTTTATTATTCGTAACTTTAGTTCACTTTAGGCACTTTAGCTCACTTTAGGCACTTTTTTTATTATTGTCCACAACACTTTTTATGCTTTTTTCCGCTTCCACAGAGGCATGGTTCATTTCTCCCTATCTTCTTCTCTTTTCTCTTTACTGTTGTTACTGTTGCGGTTTTACCTCCTCCCCTCGACTGAGAAAGCTCCCCCCTATGTTCCATAACCCTTTGTCTTCTATGTATCCTGGTAAACCCATCTTCTCTTTCACTTGTAATCTGAAGCTTAAAGATATACCCGGTTATCTCCTCCCTTATACGCCGTATCATATCCATGAACATCTCATACCCCTCTCTCTTATACTCATTAAGGGGGTTCTTCTGGGCATAACCACGCAGTCCTATTCCCTCTTTTAGGTGATCCATTGCAAGAAGATGATCCTTCCAGAGATTATCAATAATCTGAAGCATTACCATCTTCTCCAGATACCGCATCATCTCACTTCCCAACTCCTGCTCTTTTTTGTCATAATTTGTATAGACTGCATCTAATAATATCTCCCTAAGTTTTGCCTGATCCGTATCAGTAATTTTTAGCTCTTCTTTGCCGGCTATCCGTAACTCTCTTGATTCGTCAATAGTATCAAGGGTAATATTCATGGAGAACTGCCTGCTCAATCCATCCTTCAATCCCTCCAGATCCCACTCCTCAGGATAGGTATCCTCACTTGTATAGAGAGAGACAATATTATCTAACACATCTGCTATCATTTCAAAGATACTCTCCTTAAGATTCTCACCTTCCAGAACCTGCCTTCTCTGCTCATAGATGACCTCCCGCTGTTTATTCATCACATCATCATATTCCAGGAGGTGTTTCCTTATATCGAAATTATGTCCCTCAACCTTACGCTGGGCATTCTCAATAGCCTTTGTGATCATCTTATGCTCTATCGGCTGTCCATCATTCATACCCAATCTCTCCATTATCCCTGATATCCGATCCGATCCGAATATCCTCAAGAGATCATCCTCTAATGAAAGATAGAAACGAGAAGAACCAGGATCTCCCTGTCTTCCGGATCTTCCCCTTAACTGATTATCTATTCTTCTGCTTTCATGTCTCTCTGTCCCTAGAATATGTAATCCTCCTATCTTTGCTATCCCTTGTCCCAGGACAATATCTGTCCCTCTTCCAGCCATGTTTGTAGCTATGGTAACCGATAGTCTCTGACCGGCATCTGCAATGATATCTGCTTCTTTCTCATGGTATTTGGCATTCAGCACGTGATGCCTTATACCCTTCTTCTTTAACATCCTGCCCAACTTTTCAGAATTCTCTATAGATATTGTCCCTACCAGGACAGGACGTCCATTTTTGTGCAACCCCTCGATCTCATTAACAACAGCATTAAATTTTTCTCTTTCTGTTCTGTATATCACGTCCGGATATGAATTCCGGATCAGTGGTCTATTTGGAGGTATCACAACAACCTCAAGTTTATATATATTGTTAAATTCTGCTGCCTCGGTATCTGCTGTACCTGTCATCCCTGCAAGCTTATTATATAGTCTGAAATAATTTTGAAAGGTGATAGAGGCGAGTGTCTGGTTTTCGCTCTCTATATTTACACTCTCTTTTGCCTCTAAGGCCTGATGGAGCCCCTCACTATATCTCCTGCCAGGCATCATCCTTCCTGTAAATTCATCAACTATGATTACCTCACCGTCCTTTACAACATAGTCCACATCCCTTTTAAAGAGAGCACGGGCCTTTAATGCCTGATTTACATGGTGGAGTATCTCCATATTGGAAGGATCATAAAGATTATCTGTTGACAGGAGTTTCTCTACGTGGGCGACTCCCTCTTCAGTCAATGCCACGGTTCTTGTCTTCTCTTCGAGTTGATAGTCCTTATCCTTTTTCAGGCCGGGAATTATTCTATTTATTTTATAATACTTATCTGTTGATTCCTCAGAGGGACCAGAAATTATCAGAGGTGTACGTGCCTCATCAATCAGAATACTATCTACCTCATCAACTATGGCATAGTTCAACTCCTTCTGTACGTAATTCTCAATGGAAAACTTCATGTTATCTCTAAGATAATCAAAACCAAACTCATTATTAGTACCATATGTAACATCAGCCCTGTAAGCCTCCTGTCTCTCAATATCACCCATACTATGTTGTATTATCCCTACTGTCAGACCTAAGAATCTATATATCTTCCCCATCCATTCGCTGTCTCTGCTGGCAAGATAATCGTTAACCGTCACTACATGTACACCTTTTTCAGTCAGGCTATTCAGATACACAGGCAGAGTAGCAACTAGAGTCTTGCCTTCACCGGTTGACATCTCAGCGATTTTACCCTCATGAAGAACCACCCCTCCCATCAACTGGACATCGAAATGACGCATATCCAGTGTCCTCCTGGCCACTTCGCGGACAACAGCAAATGCCTCGCAAAGGACATCCTCTATGGCAGCGCCCCTATCAAGAATCTCTTTAAATTCTGGTGTCTTTGCCTTTAACTCCTGATCAGAGAGCCCTTTGATTCTATGTTCAAGCTGATTTATCTTCTCCACATAAACCTGCAGCCTTTTTAGCTCCCTGTCATTCTTACTCCCCACTATCTTTTTTATAAATTGGCCTATCATTTTTATGTCCCTTATAAAAGTTACCCCCAACATTATTTATATCCGTTCACAGTTCACGGTTTACAGTTTACAGTTTTTTCAATGAATCATGTAGCCCTTATAGCATTTTTGATATTGATTTCAATTCGTTAATTACCTTTTTGAGTCTATTTCAGAAGATTTTTCCAGACTTCTAAATTTTCAAAAGAAGCGCTCATAACTTCCTTTTACTTTCTGTTTTCATCAACTGTGAACTGTAAACCGTGAACTGTGAACTGTTACCATTATCATAACATAAAATGTCTTAAAACAAAAAAACCCTGAAGAGGTAATAACCTCTATCAGGGCTCTCAAAAATAATGATAATTAAAACTAAAGGACTCTAATAATAATCTAAATTATTATCCATAATATATCTTAATGGATCTACCTGAACACCATTTACAATGACCTCATAGTGGAGATGAGAACCTGTACTACGTCCGGTATTCCCCACTAAAGCTATAAGCTGGCCCCTCTTTATCCTATCACCAACCTTTATTAAGTTCTTCGAATTATGGCCATATCTGGTAACAATACCGTATCCATGATCGATCACCAATACATTCCCGAATCCGTAATCCATCCCTGTACGAATCACAACCCCATCAGCAGGAGAAGTGACAGGAGAATTGATCCTCGTGGCAATATCCATCCCTTTGTGCATCTCCCTTAAACCTGTAAATGGTGACTTCCGGTAGCCAAACCTTGAGGTAACCCATCCCTTTGTCGGCCATATAGATGGAGTAGCCGAAAGTAGTGATGTCTGATCCTTGAAGAAATCATCCAATTCCTGGAAGCTTATCTCCTGTAGTTCGGCCTGAAGTTTGAAATGTCTCAGATCTTCATACAGCCCCTTTATAACATTATTATCAAAATCCTTTGAAGGAGAATAAAACCCGTTAGATATCTCTTTATCTGCCCCGCCAACACCCCATGCCTTGTGAAAAGAGTTTTCAGAGTCCTCTAATGAAGTTATAATCCGCAACTTCTTATCGAATCTCTCAAGTCTCACCATCTGAACCTCAAAGTCCTTGAGTCTCCGGGTAAATTTCTCTATCTGTGCCTTCTGAACACTTGCCTCCTTACGAAGCAATTCTACATCCACCGCATCTTTACTCATCTCTATATAACGATGGGTAAAGACGATAGAGGCAACAATAAAACAGACTATAAAGAAGCTGAAAAGAGTTGTGAATGTCTGTACTAAAAATTTCGATAAGATGATTTTACGAGGTTTGCCAATCATATCAGGAAATACCATTATTGTATAATATTTCCTTTTCATTGATACCTCCCTTCAGTTAAGATTTTAGATAATGTTTGTTTTTAACACATTGATAATACCTTTGTCAAGTATTTTTTCAACTCCCTCCGATCATTACCTCTGATACCTTTATACCTGGAGATCCTATCCGGCCAAAGAAGCGCAGGTTATCAGCAACACCATCTATTTTATTCAAAAGATTCAATATGTTCCCGGAGATTGCAATACCTTTTACAGGGTATAATACCTCCCCTTTTTCTATCCTGTATCCAGAAATACCTATTGAAAAATCGCCTGATATAGTATTTGCCGTATGAACACCCATTGTCTCGGATATGTATATCCCATCTTCAACATCTTCAATCAAATCCTTCTCAGAGATCGGACCATTTTCAATGAATAGATTGGTTACCCCTACCCCTGGCAGCCCTTTGAACCCCATACGTATACTATTGCCTGTAGAAGACACACCCCACTTCCTTGCAGTATATGTGTTGTGAAGGACATTCTGTAAATATCCCTCCTTTATAAGAAAAGTCCTCTGCATGGGTGTCCCTTCACTATCTACCGGAGCTGAGCCAATACCTCCGCCCAACAGCCCGTCATCTACCAGATTTATTACAGGTGAAGCGATATTTGACTGTAATTTATCACCAAGAATAGATTTTCCCTTCTGAATGGAATCAGCATAGAGTGAAGATGTCAGTATCCCAATAAAATCAGCGGCTACATTTGGAGCAAGGACCGCAGGGAGATTACAGGTCTCTATTCTCCTGGCACCAAGCATCCCTACCGCCTTTTGTGCTGCTGTCACACCTACCTTCTCTATCTCTAATTTGCTGCAAAATCTGTTGAAATCAAACTCCCAGCCGGTCTCGGACCCTGAATCATCCTCAGCCACAGAGAGGATACTGGTTGAACAGAGGGTATCATTGAAGGATATGTCGACACCCCTGGAATTTAATATAACTGTTGAATTTTCAGAATCTCTATAAGAGGCCTGTCTTACCTTTTTTATCCTGGAATCATAATTAAGTGCAGATTTCTCAAGAAGCATTGCCTTCTCAATCTTCTCTGCCTCGGATACCCTTTTTAAATCTATATCATAATAGTTATCAAGAAGGGGAGGCTTATGATCTCCTTCAGGAAATCCATTGTATTCATCTATCTCATTATTGATTGCATTGACAAACGATTCGTCAATTAATCGATCTGTTGCTTGTGATGTCAGCCCGGAGGTATAAGAAAAGCCAAGCCTGCCATCCAGAATTACACGAAGCCCGATGCCGCGGCTGCTGGCTATATTAAAGGCATCCACTTTCTGATCCCTTACATCAATAGTCGTTGAAGTTGAATCAACCGCAAACACCTCTGCCTCAGAAGGTCCCCTGCGAAGAGTCTTCTGTAATATATCTTCTGCAATACTTCTAATGCTGATTGTCATTATGTGTTCTTAAGTTTGTATAGCAATATCATATATCAATGCCTTTTCGTCGCACTCGGGAAACTTTATACATTTTATACAGTCACCCCATATTTTTTGGGGGAGGAGAGATTTATCGGTCTCCTTAAATCCGATTTTTTTAAAGAAACTGACTGCGCGGGTAAGCGTGAAGACCTTAACTGTCCCTATCGCCTCTGCCTCTCTGATACACTCCCTAACTAAGGAGGTACCAATACCTTGTAAACCCTTCTTCTTCACAACAAGGGATCTTACCTCAGCCAGATCATACCATGTAATATGCAGTGCGGTGATGCCTATAATCTCTCCCTCTTCTTCATAAACGAAAAAATCGCGTATATTCTCATATAACTCATTTAGTGAACGTGGCAGGAGATCACCCTTTTTCGCATAACTGTTAATTATCTCCTGAATAGTCTTTATATCACTGACTCTCGCCTTCCTGATCATCCTAACATACCCTTTATTTACTCTCCATAAACATAATATCATCATAATAGGCAGTGACGGTCTCACCTGTTCCATCAGTATCTGTCATGATTGCTATGCCATCGATCTTAGGGGGCTCCTCTCCGAAGATATTCTGATAGTCTTCGTAGACATTCCTGATCTCGCTTATCCACTTCCCGACATTTTCATTACCGCTTTCCACAGCAACGATCATGATTTTGGAGTTCCATGGACTGGAGATCACCTCCTCTTGTTTAAGTGTGCTCGCCCATGCATAAACAATACATCTTTTGCCAAAAGGTGTGAAGCCGCTATCAAATATCACATATATTCTGGCAGCATAATCATCTTTCCTTTTCTGCCGCTCCTTTCCTTCCCTGATAATATTTTCTACCTTCCATCTCCATTTGAGAATTGGATAATCAGCGGGATATAAAGAAAATTTTTTTATAAGGCTGGAAGCAGAATCCGCACTGTAGGCCTTCAGTACAGAATGTCCTTCATACTTCACAATTGAATATTGGGTCCATCCATGATATTTTTTTGCCTTTGTCATCCATCCTTTTAGAGTGTCATTGAAGTTATCCACAAGAAAGGCTTCTGCCTTCAGACTTCCCACGGCAATAATCAACCATAGAATTATTACTATCTTAAGAATCTTGTTCGTACACACCTTTTTCATTCTCAAGTATCTCTTTGAGATTGTCCGGCAAACGCATAGGTCTTCCTTTATCATTGATACAGGCCAGCCTGGTTCTACCCTCAACAATCAATCTCTTGTCGATCTTATTCCTTATAATATGAGAAAGTTCAAAACTTGCTCCACTAACATCTTCTACCTTTGTGCTTACAGCAAGTATATCGCCATATCTTGCAGGTGACCTATACTCTATCTCAACCTTTATAACTGTAAATACGATGCCCCTCGTATGATAGTCAAAAATAGAAACACCTTTTTCCGATACATACTCTGTACGGGCAATCTCAAAATATCTCAAATAGTTGGCGTAATAGACAACACCGCCTGCATCAGTATCATTATAATATACCTTAATTTCCAATGTAGAACTCTCTTAAATAAAATAGTTGCCTTTTATATTGAAAACTGAACCGCTGAACTACTGAAATTAGTGTAATATATTCTATGGAGATTGTAAAGAGGGAAATTACGTGCGAGAATTGTGTAACAAAGCGGGACTAACGGCCCGGTAGATAACCAAATTTTTTGACTTTTTTAGGATAAAGGTTTATATAGGGAATAAGGAATTAGATAGAGTCCATCCATTAATGGATGGACTCTAGTTATTTTTATTGGAAGGTCAGCTATTCAGGTATGAAAAGACATAGATGGGCATTATATTCATTTATTATCATTATATTATTGGTCATAGTATCCTCTTTTTTGTACTACTATTACTTCATTATAAAACATCCGGGTGAACATATATCAAAAGAGTACATATTAGGTATAATCTCTGAAGAGAGTCCTGTCTATTACAGGGATGGCATAAACAAGATCGGTGTCTTTTTTGACAAAGATCATCGTATGTATGTTCATGCAGATGATGTCCCAAAGGACTTTATCGATGCGCTCCTTGCAGCAGAGGATAAAAACTTCTACAACCATATAGGTATTGATTTTAGGGGTATACTCCGTGCAGCATGGATAAACATCCGTGCAGGGAGAATAAAGGAAGGCGGGAGTACGCTGACTCAACAAACAGCAAAGAATATTTTTGGCAGAAGGGGGAGAGACCCGGTCTCAAAATTTAAGGAATTGATAAATGCATTAAAGTTAGAGGCCCATTTTACAAAGGATGAAATCCTGGAATTCTACATCAATCAGTTTTATGTCAATGGAAACGGAAGGGGGCTGGGGATAGCTGCAAGATACTTTTTTGATAAGTATATAAATGACCTGACACTCCTTGAGTCTGCATCTTTGGCAGGGATAGTAAAGGGGCCAAATTATTACAATCCCTTTATTGGCAATACTGAAGAAGAGAGGGCAAGGATGAGAAAGAAGGCAAAGATACGAACCTCATATGTTCTTAAAAACATGAAACGTCTAAATATGATCGGTGAAGATATCTACAATGAGGAGATTGATAAGGAGATACCTTTTAAAAAGGGTATATTCAGGTTTGAACCGAATGTGGTTCTGGACTATGTACGCAATATATTGCAGGGAGAAAGATTTACAAAGATATTAAATGAAAAGGGTATCTATAATCCGGCGACTGCCGGTCTTAAGATATTTACTACGATAGATAAGGGGATCCAGGAGGCTGCTTTATATGGCGTCAAGAAAAATCTGTCTGAATTGGGTATGATTCTGGATGGCCTTGATATTGATGATCTAAGGTTTAATGATCGTGAAATAAGACCGAATACAAATGAAGAGATTAATAGCCTCCAGTTTTATTATGGAAAGATAATAGATATAAAGAAGAAAAAACGACCGGAGATAGTTGTAGATATTGGGGGCAGAGAGGGTATTATTGATAGTGATTCTATAAGGAGAATCGCTAATCTGATCAAGAGGGGAAAGAGAAAGAATATGTGGGCAAAAGCAACACAAAAGGATGTGAACAATTTTATCAAAGGGCTTAAAAAAGATGATATCCTATATACAAGCATAAGGGATATTGACAGGAAAAACAATAAGGTTTATCTGAACATAGAGGCCCAGCCTATCCTTCAAGGGGGTATGGTGATCATGGAAAAAGGAGAAATTCGGGCCATGGTTGGTGGCGAAGACAACAAAAATTACAACAGGGCTGCTCAGGCTGTGAGGCAGTTCGGGTCTACATTTAAACCCTTAATATACTATGCCGCACTACAACTAGGCTGGAATAATTTAGACAGATTGGGGAATTATCGAAATCTCTTCCCCTTTGAAAACATCCTCTATTTCCCGAGACCGTATCACAAGGATGCCCCGGAAGAGGTTTCTATGCTCTGGGCAGGTGTCAAGTCAGAGAATATCGCATCTGTATATCTCTTGTATCACTTAACAGATAAACTGACATTTGCTCAGTTAAAAGGGTTGGCAGGGAGATTGGGACTATTGCAGGAGCCCCATGAAGTCCGAAATGAATATGTAAAAAGGATCAGAGACAGGCTTGGAATAGTCTCGAATAAGGCACAAAAGAGAAGGGGTATATTCAATGAAATAAAGGAAGGGATCAGGGCAGATCTCTTATTTGATGGAAAATTTGAAGAGGCCTTGAACCTCTCCAGACTCTATTATGGGATCGGTTTTGATAAGGAGATCAAATATTATGAAAACCTTATAAAAAAGGGAATAGGTGATGCAGAGGAACATCTGCTCAGAATAGATATTTTAAAAAGATACAGCTTTCTTAACCTACTGGAGGCAGCACATAATCTTAAGAAAATCCCTTTTAAAGATGACGATCTAATCCCCCCCTCCCCCCCCTTTTCCAAAGGGGGGGTTAGGGGGGGATTAGCAGATGACGATCTTGTTAACGGGATGTTATCGTTTGATACCATTCATAAGATAGAAGAGGCTATAAATGAAAAACTACCAGAATTAATGAAGCACGATCCATATTCAATAGATGTCCTTTATAGGAATATGGATTTCCGAATCCTGCTGGGAATGAAATATGTAATAGCATTGGCCCAAAAAATAGGTGTAAATAGTCCTATAGGTGCTGTATTATCCATGCCCATGGGGAGTAATTCAATAACACTCCTTGAGGCAGCTATGATATACCAAACACTCCTTGAAGGGAATATATACAGATTTTCTGATAGTATAAAAAGAGGAGAAACAGCGACAATTACAAAGATACTGGATAGAGATAATAGTATTGTATATCAGTATAAACCAACAACTGAAAGGATTTCTGATGAAAAAGATGCCTATCTTATTGGAAGGATATTATATAATGTTGTAAGATATGGAACAGGTCAAATGGCCCGGGGGAAGGTATTGCTGTCCAGTTTAGATCCTCAAAAAAACAAGGAATTAAAGATGTTACATATAGAATATCCTTTATATGGAAAGACCGGGACAACTAATTCATATTCCAATGCGGCATTTATAGGTTTCATCCCCTATGTGACTACTCAAGCCAGGACATTGGAATATAACCACTCATTAACTGTAGCAACATATGTTGGCTATGATGATAACAGGAGTATGTCAGAGGGGGCAATCAGGATTACCGGGGCCTCAGGGGCGCTTCCTGCATGGACTATTACAGCCAAAGAGATAGTTACTTATTTAGATCAGTCCAGATTTATAGATGCGGCAGACCTTGCCTTTAGTCTGGTCGATCATGTCCCGATAAAAAAACCAAAAGATATAATCTCTGTCCCTGTCAATAAGAGTTCCGGATTAAGAGTGGCTGAAGAGTTTTACAATATGTATACAGACACAGGAAAAGATGACGGGATTGTCTTTATAGAATCTTTTGAAATATTTACCGGAAAAAACTTTGAGGGGGAGAAACATTTTGAACCATTTAAAGAATAGATTACATATAATCGTACTGAATATCTTGCTTATCTTTCTAATATCCGGATGTGCTGCTCCTACGAAGGAAATTGTAAAAGAAAGGATTAAAGATGAAGGAATATTATCTGTATGGGATATAGATATTTCAGAGAAACCGGTAACCAAAATGGATCTGAGACAGATAAATGAATCTATACAATTCTACACTTATTTGAAGAGAGGGTTAGAGGATAAGCTCAATCAAAGAGGCATATGGGATGATACCGGTCTCCTTAAATATCGGATAGAACTTATAGGGTTAAAATTAAAGTTGTATCAGAATTTACTCGATATTCGTAAGATATTGGAGGTTGACGGTACAGTAGATAAATCTATTGATGAGAGGATTATCGTATTATATGAGGATTATTTAAATCAGGGCAAGAGAATAGAAAAAAAGTATCTTGAGTCGTATGATAATATTGCTGAAGGGATAATAGATATAGATTCCAATTTGATTAAACCTGTAAATATAGAAGAGGTTAATAAAATACTCTATTCAATTGATATCCAGTTCTCAGAAGGGAACTATTCATCTGTTGTTTCAAATTTCCTTCTCCTGTCCGGGTTTCCACCAGAAAATATTCCTTTAAGACAAAGGATACAATATGCTATGTCTCTTGGAAAG
The DNA here is from genome assembly GCA_003229375.1 of Nitrospirota bacterium. Taxonomy (GTDB): domain Bacteria; phylum Nitrospinota; class Nitrospinia; order SZUA-224; family SZUA-224; genus SZUA-224. Next base: position 15,420 of record QIDP01000066.1, on the reverse strand, counting down.
ATCGGACGATATAATGAAGCCATTGAGATTGGAGGCCCCCTGTTAAAGACATATGTAGATGAAGCAATGCCGGAACTCTCTTATGAATATGCTCAATGGCTGATAAAAATCAATAAAAGCGACGAGGCATACAGGGTGTTTAAAAATATAGTGGATTTTCAAAGAAAAGGGTCCCGATGGGCTGCCTTATCCCTTGAAAAGATTAGATATATTGATAATTTACGTGAGGCCATAAGGCAAGATATGAGCCAGAACCTCCTCCAGGCTGAGACCGACATTAACAATAACAGATTTTCATTGGCCAGAACAACGCTAAAAGAGATCATAACCAATTTTCCGGATTCCACATTTGCATATAAGGCAGAAGAGCTCTTAAGAAAAGCAGATGAGGCAGAGCATAACTATCTGGAGGCCATATTAGAGGATATAGAAGGTCTGTATATAAATGATAACAGATTTGAAGAGGCCCTCAATGATCTTGATGAATTTGAAAGGAGATACATTGATAAGGGTTTTGAGGAGAGAATCCAGGAGATGAGAGAAGAGTTATTTAGAAGGGAAGAAATATACAAGACAGGACTTGATACTACAATTGCCAGGCAGTGGGAAGAGACATATAACATGGCAACAGATCTCTTTAATAATGCTGATTATGAAGAGGCAATTGAAGAATTTCATAAATTAAGCGGCACAATCTATGAGGATGAGGCAGAAAAAAAGGTAAAAGAGGCAACAGATAGATTCGTAGAAATGGAGCGTATAAGGATAGGAAGGATATTTATGGCCTCGAGACACGCGAGTTCTATGGAAGAGAAGATGGGATATCTATCCATGGCCTATGAGGAATTGGATGCCTTAATAGAAAAATATCCTGATAATAGTTACATTAACAAACTGGAAAACAATATTGAATCAGTAAAAAATGAGATATTAAAATTCGATCCTGATTATTTTTCTGAACCCGTCCCTTAGGAGCTTCATCCCAATTGGAATAATAGAAAAGATAAATTTGTGGCAAATTCAGAAAAAAATCAAAAAAAGATTGCATTTTTTCCTGATCTTTGGTTTAATAATTTTCAGGTCAAAAAAGGAATTTCCTATCACTTATCACTTATTTTATACAGACGGGTAAAGTCGAGGTATCCTCGGTCCATTGTATAAATAGAACCCGCTTCTATTATCAAGTCGTCCAGGATATTGGACGCCAGTAAAAACTGCGGGCTAATTCAATCTTGTTAGCCTCCGTTTTTAATGGGCTCCTGGGCGAAAGATTATTAATTACCAGACAGTTTTAATATAGGGAAGTTTTTGTATGACTTTGTCTTTTGTAATGACGGGTAACTTGAGATGTTTTGCTGTTGAAACAATTATTTTATCGTGGAGTTCAGATATATCCTTTAGGGCAACCATTTTTTGGAGAATTGGGTAGTCAAGTGCAATGAGCACAAAATTTTCGCTGTCATTTATTTGTTTGAATAGTTTCTTAAAATCAAAAGAGATTCGTTTCTTATCAAAGATACTGAGAGCTTCTGCAATGACAATTGAGGGGATAAAGATGATATTTTCTCCTTCTTCGCATTTTTCAAATATCTCTGATGCTTTTGGACTAATTTTAGGACTGTCTATAAACCACCAAAGAAGGGCGTGTGTGTCTGTTATAAAGTTCATGAACTCTCTATATCCCTATTTTGCTATAGAGGGACTTCTTAACACAGGTGATATCTTTATTGGTAACGTCCACACCTTTGAGAATACCCTTAAGCGAGATAACCTTTTTGCCAGTAGGGGTATTTTTTTTGAGAAAAGACAGTTTTAAATCTATAATCTCTTTCTCTATAGTCTCTATCTTCTGGAGTATATCACCAGTGCTTTTTGCTACTGCATGTTTCATGGTATTCATCTCCTTCTTAATGAAACTCTTATTGAATTTAACATATAAGTAATCTTGTTGTCAAAATATTGTAAACTAAATCCATCCAGAAGAATAGAGAAGAATAGGGGACATTGTTTATCTTGTCCTTCCTCTTTTCTGAATTTTGCGTACTCAGGTGGATAGTCTATAGGTATTTAGCTGAATAGTGAGGAAGAAATATGCGGGATCATACAATTTTGCCGGCTGTGAGTTAAAACTTGTAGAGTCTGAAAAGGTGTTTGGATCCCTGATTCGTTCTTTGCGCAGTCCTAACAGACTACAGTCTAAACAACCTGAGTAGTTACGTTAATGTATCTACAGGTTAAAAAAGCAATTTCATCAGCTATCAGCTATCAGCTCCCAAGGGTTGAATAAAGAAATTCCACTGATTTCCATGTCAGAAAAATTTCTTGTAACAACTACTAACCCATAGGTTATTCCTGTTGCCGCAATTAAGCTGTCAATTGCGGGCATTATTTTTCCTTGTTTTTCTGCTTGACCCTGTATCTCTCCCCATTTTTTTGCAACATCGGTATTTATGTCTAAAATTCTTCCGGCAAATCTGTCTTTTAATTCAGAGTCAATCCATAACTGAAGTTTTTCTTTTCTTTTTGAGTCAGGAAGTTTTGTAATCCCTTTTTGAATTTCGCCAATAGTCAATGTGCTCAGGAAAAATGTTTCTTCATGGCAAGAACCAACCCAGGCAATAACTTTTTTATTTGGTTTTGTTTTGACGAGTTCCGAAATAACACAGGTGTCAAGTAAATATTTCACAATTCAACCTTCCTTGATGGTTCTTTGCTTCTATCAATATCTAATTTTATGCCATGGAGGGGAGATCTCTGAAAAAAATCAACTAAGTTTGTCTTGGGTTTTATTAGTTTTCTGTAATCGTTCAAAGATAAAACTATTACTGTTTCAATTCCTCTCTTAGTAACAATTTGAGGACCTTCTTTCAGTGCTTCATTTACTAAATTGCTAAAACGATTTTTTGCGTCTTGTAGCTTCCATATTCTTTTCATAATCATTGCCTCTGAAATATTTGGTCTTTATAGACTAGACTGTCTAGATAGTACAGCATTTTGAGATGTATGTCAAATATTTTTTGAATATTGGGAGAATCAAACCAGAGCTTTCCCCCTCGGAATGTATAACTTGACCGATTGCGACTAAATATGGTATTTTGTAATTGAATAGACAAGAGAGTATTCAAAAAAAATATTTACTTTTTAATTGATTATTTTGATATTTGATATTTGATAGCAGAGGTAGATAATGCCGTTTCATATTGCATGTGAAGAGGAAATAAAGGGTGGAAAGACCAGTGATGTCTATTTCTCCCGTGCTGTAGAGATACTGAAGGCAAAAGGGATAGACAGGATGGCCATGGCCGAGGTCCGATTGAAGGGCTTTCCATGGGGCTGGAAATGGGGAGTGCTTGCAGGTATAGAAGAGGTTGCAGAGCTCTTCAAAGGGATGCCTGTGGATGTCTACTCTATGGATGAAGGGACTATCTTCAGTACTAATCAACCTGTACTTGTAATAGATGGTCGTTATCTCGACTATTCTGTCTATGAGACAGCATTACTGGGACTTATCTGCCAGGCATCAGGGATAGCTACCAAGGCCGCCCGCTGCAAGAAGGTTGCCGGGGATAAAAGTGTGATAAGTTTTGGCGCCAGGCGTATGCACCCTGCCATTACACCTATGATCGAGAGGAATGCCTTTATTGGGGGATGTGATGGGGTCGCTGTAATAAAGAGTGCCGAGCTCTTAGGGGAATCCCCTATGGGGACTATTCCTCATGCCCTGGTTTTAATGTTCGGCGATTCTGCCGAGGCGGTTAAGGCCTTCCATGAGGTAATAGAACCCAAGGTGAAAAGGGTAGCACTGGTGGATACCTTTCACGATGAAAAGTTTGAATCTCTAAGGGCAGCAGAGGTACTGGGAAAGGATCTGTATGCTGTTCGTCTTGATACCCCCTCATCACGGCGTGGAGATATGCTGGAGATACTCCGTGAGGTGAGATGGGAACTAGACTACAGGGGATTTAAGGATGTTAAGATATTTGTCAGCGGCGGGTTAGATGAAGCTGAGATAGAGAGGTTAAATGAGATAGCTGATGCCTATGGTGTTGGGACAGCTATCAGCAGCGCCTCTGTAATCGACTTTTCATTTGATATCGTGGAGATAGAGGGGGAACCTGTCTCCAAGAGGGGAAAGGAGTCAGGGACAAAAAAGGTATTAAGATGTATGGACTGTTTTAATACGATTGTCCTCCCCTCACATATTGATCCAGGAAAATGTTCCTGTACAGGAGATTATATCCCTCTTCTGAGGCCCTTGATTATACAGGGAAAGATAAAAAGGGATATGCCAGGCCCTCAGGAGATCAGGAGATATGTGCTGGAGCAGATGGGGAAGATAAAATAATAATGATGGCAGATATGAGTCAAATCGGTGAATTTGACTTAATAAAGAGGATAAGAAGTGGCCTGGGTTTTAAGAACAAAGGTGTAGTTGTCGGGATCGGAGATGATAGTGCTGCTGTAAGACTTACCAAAGGACTCCTCCTTATTGCCACAACAGATTCCCTTATTGAGGGGATACACTTCAAATCAGATACTATATCCTCTTCCCAACTGGGAAGGAAATCAGTAGCCGTCAATGTTAGTGACATAGCCGCAATGGGTGGAATACCCTGTTATCTCCTGATATCGATAGGGATACCACCTTCTCTCTCGGTGGAGTATATAGATGGCTTTTATGATGGGATAAGGGAGGCAACAGAGAGTTACAATGTCGTTGTAGTGGGCGGGGATACATTTGGTTCAGATAACCGGCTTATAATATCCATTACCATCCTTGGTGAGATTGAGGAAGAGTACCTTGTGAGGCGTAGAGGGGCAAAGGTCGGTGATAAAATCTTTGTTACAGGCAGCCTCGGTGATTCTGCCCTTGGTCTCGAGATATTAGAGTCAGGTATCAGTGATAACAGACCGGTAAAGGCTACACAGCGGACCATCCATATAGATGAGATCATATCACGACATATCTTACCAACCCCCAGATTAGAGGAAGGAAGACTGCTCGCAACCAAGAGGCTGGCCTCTGCTATGATAGACACTAGCGATGGTCTTGCCTCTGACCTGAGGCGAATCTGTGAAGAGAGTGCGGTTGGAGCAAGGATATATCTAAAAAAGATCCCCATCTCTGAGGCTGTGAATGATATTGCCTTCTCCAGGGACAAGTCACCTTTTGATTATGCACTGTATGGCGGAGAGGATTATGAACTCCTGTTCACAGTCAGGGAAGATATGGTTGCGGATATGCCGCGACACTGGGAAGGAATGAAGAACCCTATAAAAGAGATAGGGGAGATAATTGAAGAGGATGAGGGGATATTGATTATCGATGAGGCACATAATATAAGCCCCCTTACAAGAGAGGGTTATGATCACTTTTCCGGGATTAAGGAGTAAGATTCGTCAGATTTTCCATATCGATGACTCTCCACACAAGATAGCATTGGCCTTTGCCGTAGGGGTATTTATAGCCTTTTCTCCTACTATCGGTCTGCATACTGCCTCTGCCATTGTATTAGCATGGCTGTTCAAGCTGAATCTGATGGTGGTAATTCTTGCTACACTGGTAAACAATCCATGGACCATTACATTCATCTTTGGATTCAGCTTTCTCCTTGGAAGGATAATCTTGAGAGAACATCTACCCCCGATATCTGTTGAGTGGACAGAGATAACCCTGAAAAGTATATTGTATAATACAGCAGATTTCTGGAATATACTTACTAATAGCAACATGGAAAGATTATGGCTACATACAAGGCCTTTTATTCTTCCCTTTGTAACAGGGACGATCCTGTTAGGTATAATAGCATCGGTGATTGCGTATATCGTTGTTTACTATACAGCAGTATTGATTCAATATGAAAAAAAATACCTTATGAGGAAATAACTCTAAATCTTGGATGAATCTATAGCAATACGTCTTATTCTTTTACCGATCCTGTTGATTTTTTCTGCCATATTCTCCGGGAGTGAGGCAGCATTCTTCTCACTCGGCCGGTTGAGGATTGATAAGCTAAAGGAGACCGGCGGACGGCGCGGAAGGATTATAGGATACCTCATAGAAAAACCAAGAAGGCTCCTTGTAACACTCTACATCGGTAATGAGCTGGTCAATGTCGCCATTGCTGCCATTGCAACCTCCCTGGCTATCCACATCTTTGGAGACAGGGGGATAGCCATCTCCATTGGCGTGGGGACATTCCTCCTATTGCTGTTCGGAGAGATAATCCCCAAAACCTTTGCAATAAGGCATGCAGAAGGATTTTCCCTCTTTATATCCCTCCCTATAAAGCTATTTTCTATCCTGATATTACCTGTTCGGTGGATCATGACATCAATAGCCGATAAAGCGGTCTTCCTGGCAGGTGGTAAAGAGGTTATAAAGGAGCCTCCTGTTACAGAGGAGGAGCTAAAAATCATGGTAGATGTCGGAGAGAACGAAGGGGTAATCGAATCAGAGGAAAGGGATATGATACACAGTGTATTCGAGTTGAGCGAGACAGAGGTATCAAAGGTGATGACCGTACGTGAAGATATGTTTTTAATCGATGTTAAGGAGGATCTGAATGGTATACTCCCCGGGATTTTGAAGACCTCTTTTTCCAGAGTACCTGTCTTTGATGGAAACATAGACAATATAATCGGTGTGCTCTACACCAAGGACATGCATCAATTCAGCAGGCGTCCTAAAAAGGATATAGAATTTAAAAAACTCCTCCATCTTCCTTTTTTTGTTCAGAGTACAAAAAGGATCAATGAGCTGTTAAGGGAGTTTAAGAAGAGAAAGGTTCATCTTGCCATAGTCCTGAATGAAGATGAAAGTGTTATAGGATTGGTTACCCTTGAAGATGTCCTGGAGGAATTGGTAGGAGAGATTACGTGATATGGATATTATAACCACTATTGTCCTGGTTCTTCTATGCCTCATAGTAGAAGGATTCTTTTCAGGGTCTGAGATCGCCCTGATATCAGTTAACAGGATTCGTATCAAATTCAAGGCAGAGGAAGGGTCTAATGCTGCTCAATTGATAGAAAAGCTCCTTAATACCCCGGAGAAGATATTTGGAACCACATCAGTGGGGACAAACCTGGCGGTAGTAACAGGTACTGCGGTTATTACCGGCTTTCTGATGGTACAATTTGGAGAGAAAGGGGATCTCTATGCCGTACTTATCATGGCACCCCTTACACTCATTTTAGGTGAGATCATCCCCAAGGCCCTGTTTCAATTGAAAGCAGACCAAATCTCCATGAAGGTTATTTACCCTTTAAGATTTGCACTGGCTATCTTCTATCCTGTAGTTGTCCTCATCGCCTATCTGACTAACCTCATCCTCAGGATCATTATAGGAGAGAAGGATGTCAAAGAACACTTTATCACCAGGGAAGGAATAAAACAGTTAGTAAGGATAGGAATAGGTGGGAGAAAGATTGATCTGGATATTGAGGAAAAGAGGATGATACATAAGATATTTGACATCGGGAGCACAACCATTGATAAGTGTATGGTCCCCCTGATAAATGTGGTTGCAATAGATGAAGGATCTACTGTAGATCATGCCATAAAAAAGGTAGAAGAGACTGCCTTCTCCAGAATCCCTGTCTTTAGGAACAGGATATACAACATAGTCGGCATCCTGAATACCTTTGACCTTCTGGGGGTTCCGGATGATATGGTATATATACGTGACTTGATCAAACCACCCTATTATGTCCCGGCATCTAAAAAAGTGGATGATCTTCTGAAGGAGCTGCAGCATAGGGATATGCATATTGCTGTAGTAGTAGATGAATATGGTGGAAGCATCGGTATTGTAACCATAGAGGACCTCTTAGAGGAGATTGTGGGTGAAATAGAGGATGAATATGATTCAGAAGGAAAGTTGTATGAAACTATTCCACATGGGGGATATCTCATTGATGCAAATATGGAGATAGATGCCATAAATGAGAAACTAAGACTCGGATTGCCTGAAGGAGACTATGAGACATTGGGGGGATTTGTCATTAACCTCTTAGAGAGGATACCTGCAGCAGGTGAGATTATAAACCATAAGAACCTTCACATGAGGATTAAGGATGTCAATGAAAGATGCATCAAATCTATATATATTATGCGTCGGACACCCTCTAACAAGAAAAGAGGAGAAAAATAAAATTTTATCATTCTACCAGGAGGTCAAATGAACATACTAAAGACAGGTAGAGATCCACCCCAAGCAGACAAAACAAAGGATATTGTTTTCCCCGGTCAAAATAAAAAAAAGAATGGAGGAGTAAATCATGGACATTACAAGAAAAACTATATTTTTCGCTTTAACGGTTTTGGCTGTGCTAAGTGTGACCACAGCCTTGATGCCATTAGGTACGGCTGAGGCCGACTGTGGCTTCCCTGCTGAGGTGACTCTCTATGGGGGACAGGTAATAGAAGTTGGAACAGTCACCATCCGGAATGACGAGACGTTTCTCTATGTAACATATAGCACCACCGGCGGTTGGGGTCTGACCGAGACGCACCTATCTGTGGCCACCAGCCTGGATGACATTCCTCAGACCAAGTCAGGCAATCCGATTCCGGGTAAATTCCAGTATAAGACAGAGTACGATCCGACTATCACTGAATTTACCTATGTCATAGACTCCGGCGCATGGGATGACGGCATTGAGCTATCCATTGCGGCCCACGCTGTTGTGGAGTTGGACGGTTATGAAACCGCATGGGGTGATGGCCCGGACTTCCCCGGCCGCAACTGGGCCACCTACTTTACCTATATTGTGCAGCTCTGCAATGGAGGGGGCGCAGAGTGACCACCAGAAGCAGGAAGCAGTAAAATAATTCTGAGTCCTATGGGTTTAATTATATCCGAACTGGCGTGAGGGGCGACTTTGTGTTGTAGTATGTTTGGGTGGAGGCCCAGTTGTTTCAATCCACGCCCCCGCATGGGGGGCGACAGCCGAGGACAGATAGAGTCTGTCTATAATGCAAGTTTCAATCCACGCCCCCGCATGGGGGGCGACTTTAGTGGTAGTAGTCTGTCTCCCGCCACGAGATGTTTCAATCCACGCCCCCGCATGGGGGGCGACCGTCTTCCACTCATAAGAGGCTTTGATATAGGATGTTTCAATCCACGCCCCCGCATGGGGGGCGACCTATAGTTAAGCTCTTTCTTTTTATTTGCTACATCGTTTCAATCCACGCCCCCGCATGGGGGGCGACACCATACTTTATTTAATAAGGTTCTCTTAATTTTAAGTTTCAATCCACGCCCCCGCATGGGGGGCGACCCGTCTCTATCATTGATGGTCACATCTTTAGCGAGTTTCAATCCACGCCCCCGCATGGGGGGCGACCTTTATATTCTTACCATCATAAACCGCTCCTAAATGTTTCAATCCACGCCCCCGCATGGGGGGCGACTTATCATAAATATCCAAACAGTCTATTATTTCAGTTTCAATCCACGCCCCCGCATGGGGGGCGACAAGGATTACTGCGGGAGCTTATGGTGATATTTCAGTTTCAATCCACGCCCCCGCATGGGGGGCGACCGCAATAGTAGGTTTAATTCCTACTTTTTTTATTGTTTCAATCCACGCCCCCGCATGGGGGGCGACCTGTGAGGAGGGGATCTGCCATCTCCTTTACCTTGTTTCAATCCACGCCCCCGCGCATGGGGGGCGACTGAGCATATTGATGATAACCGCCAAATTTTGGTTGTTTCAATCCACGCCCCCGCATGGGGGGCGACTCTCAAGCTGTAATAAATAGAGTGCCACAACTTGTTTCAATCCACGCCCCCGCATGGGGGGCGACTTAATTCGTCTCAAAACGATTCAATTACTTTTAAGTTTCAATCCACGCCCCCGCATGGGGGGCGACTTGGTAAGAGATATTTCGTCACCGATGAATATAGCGTTTCAATCCACGCCCCCGCATGGGGGGCGACAGCAATTTTTTTGTTGCCTAAATGCTATATTTTAGTTTCAATCCACGCCCCCGCATGGGGGGCGACCTTATCTAACATCGTATGATATAGATTATATTAGGTTTCAATCCACGCCCCCGCATGGGGGGCGACTTTAGGAGCGATAAGCGGTAGTATATCAGGTGGTGTTTCAATCCACGCCCCCGCATGGGGGGCGACTTTGATTTGTATAGTTAGAGTTCCACCAGATCTGTTTCAATCCACGCCCCCGCATGGGGGGCGACTTGGGGGGATTATGGATTTACACACGGTAGAGATGTTTCAATCCACGCCCCCGCATGGGGGGCGACCTCAAACATTAGCTCCGCTATATAGACAGCTAATTGTTTCAATCCACGCCCCCGCATGGGGGGCGACCTGCGGTATCTGCTGCTCTTAAATCAATGATTAGTTTCAATCCACGCCCCCGCATGGGGGGCGACTCATCCCTGTAAGGGTCTGCGCCTGCAAGATAGATAGTTTCAATCCACGCCCCCGCATGGGGGGCGACGCTGTTTATATAGTGGAGCTAGCGTTTGTGCCTCGTTTCAATCCACGCCCCCGCATGGGGGGCGACTGTTTACTTATAACTTATTGTTTTTAAAATGGTAATTAACCGCTTTTTGCGACCCACCAATTTTAAAGGCAATAAATTTTCGGTTGTCAAAGAGCAATGCTTCTAATTCATACATTTTAAACATTTTTTTGCATAATGCGAACCCTGTCGTAAAAATGTGTGAACTTCTGGTTCGCATCATGGTTAGGGACTGTAAAGTAATAACTTTTAGATTTTGCATCTCATCTTCAGAGCATCTCATCTTCAGACCATCTTTGACCGATTTTCATTCACAAAACCTTCAAAATAGCCCAACTATTCCTCAGGTTTTGTTCAATCAGATCAGCCAAATCTGGCCTAAATCTGAGCGCATAATATAAAAGTTATTACTTTACAGTCCCTTAAACAATCAAGGGGCCGTCCTGATCAATTGCTTTTTTAGCACCAATGTGTTCTACGCGATGCTTCCAGTTTGACCCCAGAAAATAAAATCTCAAGCTGTCTTTTTGCGGATCAATTTCATCAATCAGTCTTTGACGCAAAACTGTCCATTGCGCCGGATCAATAATACATTCAAAAACAGAATATTGAACCCTCTGCCCATAGTCCTGACAAGCCCTTGCTACTCTGCGTAAACGACGCTGACCCGAACCCTCTGTAGAAACATCATAACTTACTAATACAAACATAATTCACCTTGCAACTATTGTAACTACTCAGGTTGTTTAGACTGTAGTCTGTTAGGACTGCGCAAAGAACGAATCAAGGCTCCCAACCGCTCTGAGCTTTGTATTATCTCGCATATTTCTTCCTCACTATTCAGCTAAACACCTACAGACTATCCACCTGAGTAGTTACTTTCTATTTCCAAATAAAAGGCGGATAAACATCCAGATCGCCCCGCAAATGCCGTGCAAGCAGCAATGCCTGTGTATGAAACAGCAGACCGATCGTTACCTTCTCATTAAGGAATGGATGCATGATCTCATCCTGCTTGCGCTTCTGATAGGCAACCAGCAATGTCTTCCTCGTATCGTCATCCATAAGCACCGCGCCGTTTTCTTTTTCTTCGAATCCTTTCCCCTGTACCTGACTGAGGTTTATCAGGGAAAGCGCCAGCCTGTCCGCAAGGAAGGGCCTGAACTCTTCCATCATATCAAGCGCCAACCCATAACGCCCGGGACGGTCCCTGTGCAGGAAACCGACCGCAGGATCAAGCCCGGCTGTCTCAAGCGCAGAGCGTACGTCATGCATTACGATCGTATATAAAAACGACAACAGACAGTTTACTTTATCCAGAGGAGGCCTTCTGTTGCGTTCCGTGAAAGAGAAATCTTCTTTCTGGGATGTAATGAGATTATCAAAAACGCTGAAATATATATGTGCCGAGTCTCCTTCGATACCTCGCAGGACATCAAGATCTGATTCATCCTGTAATCGTCTCAAAGATGAGTTGATAAGTGTAGACACCCGCGCAACCCTGTCAGTATTAAACTTGCCGGAATGATCCCTTAAAAACCTCTGCAAGACTGTCCTGCTGTTGGCAAGCTTCCCTGTCAGGACAGACCTGGCGATGTTTGCAGAAACAGCCTCATCATCGGCACGCCGGTACTGTTCCCTGCGCAAAAGCACATTGCCCGAAACAGGCCCCTGAACCTTTGCAAGAAAGCGGCCGTATTCGGTAAGGAAACTTATTGCAACATTCTGCCCGGCACAATAACCCATCAAAAACGGACTGCATGATACCTGACCAAAACAGACAATACCGCCTATTGTATGAACAGGCACCCTCAGGCGGATTTCTTTATCAACTTTAACAACTACTGTTTCGCCTTCTTTTGCAAGGTATGATCCCTGCGTTGTTACAAATAATGTATTCAGATGTTTTTTCATTTAAAACCTTCCTGTATTAGTCACCGGTTCTATCCAAACCTTCTATCAGAAAAACATAGTGTGATCAGCTCAGATTGAAAGGCAGTCTGGATTTGGCAGACAATGTCTGCCAACTTAAAGATTCTTTAAGCGAAATTTTAATCCCTTCTAATCCCCCTTTGTCAAATGGACGTTTCATACTTTTAACTGGGTCAGAGGAGATTATCATTGAAAATCCTCGAAAGATACCGGCTTGCTTTATTATTTTTACTGCATATTTCAGGCATACAAATCTGTACCAGTGAACAGCTTTTGCATTTCTTAGAGAATTCAGGCCGGGGTGTCATTCCGCTTTTGATAAGCTCATGCACTTTCTTAGCAGTCTCTTCTGTTTCTATTCTCAAAGCCTTGTCAAAGACTACCTCGTCCCTCCGCCGTGTCTTTCCGTAAAACAGTGCGCCACTATCTATTTCAACATTCAGCATCTCTTCCAGACATATTGCCTGAGCGCAAAGTTGTACTTTGTCGCAATTATCATGTTTTGGCTTCCCCCGCTTGTACTCCACAGGAAAAGGCTTCCACGCATCATCCTTCCTGTGAAATTCCACTACATCGGCCTTCCCGATCAATCCGAGACGTAGCGAACGTAGAGGCACTGCAAATTCAGTCCGGATATTCCGCCGTGTTTCATGCTTTGATGTGTCAACACGATCATGCATAATTCGACCTTCGGCAGTAAACAGGTTTTCACTCCACACCTGTTCAATATGAATCAGCGCGCACTGCCGCTCGCAGAACAGCATATGCTGCAGGGCTGATAATTGTAATAAGTCTTCTTCGTTAAACATTATATGTCCTATAGGTCATATAAGACCTATTTTTTTCTGCGCGATCTTGATCGCGCATGGTAGAGTCTTTCCGTGAACCCACCCTCTTTCAAAAAGTCCTTTTCCAATGACCTCAATTGCCGGTCAAGCAGGTAGTTTGCCTGGTGAATCAGGCAGACCATGGCGTTTGCAGCAATTTCAGGAGGCGAAGCCTCTAAATAGGTCTTATAAGTCATATAAGACCTATTTTTTTGATAGCAGAGCTTTCTGACTTCATGCGCCTTCGGGTGATCCTTTGTCCAAAGAGACAAGCCATGCTGGCGCAGATAATCCTGAAAATCCAGAAGCAGTTCTTCAAGGCTCGCCCGCGCCACGCCGACAAGTTTAAGTTCAAATTTCTTGGAAGTGCCGGACGCCATACTGCCTTCAGCAATGTTTTGTTTGCCGCTTCGCGCCGCCTGCACCATCTGGTCATGGGTGCGGGAGCGGATGTTGATGAAACGGTTACAAAATACTACTGTGGCGTCATAAACAATTTCAGCCATCCTGTAGGACTGGAGATCCTGATATCCGCCGTGAGGGGGGATGAGTTTCGGTAATTCTTTCCGGTCAGTCATGGTGTACTGCCCTCAAAATACATTCTCTTCCGGCCACTCTTTAACTTGAATCCCGGATGGAAGGTTCTCTTTGTTAACGGCAATCATATAATCGTCAATCTTTCTTGGTAAATCTCCATTTTTATTAACTGTCACGCGGTCAAACAACCTGCCTGACAGCTCGTTGCCCAGGTGACTCTCATGCTTAAATATGACCAGTTTTCTCGGATTCATTTCTCCACGCGCAGCAGCTCGATCATTCTCAAAAGCATTCACAAGGGATTTCCAGAGAAGTTTTAAATCATCTTCAGAAAACCCGGTCTTTCTCGCATCGACAACAGATACAAATCCATGCATACGATATAAAGCATAAGGCACCGTAGCCTTGCGGCCAAATGTTGATGCAAAGTCACGGTCTTTTTTTGCCTGTTCATCTCTTTCTTTCTCAGTTGTAACACAACATCTTGTTATGGAATGCTCAGATTGATAGATTCTATCTTCTGAGCGTGCAAAGGTAAACTGAACGGGCCCACGCACTGTTCCGGCACCTCTGATCTTTACTTTTTTATGTTTTTTGCTCTTAGCACCGTCATCTTCCTCATTGGCGGATGCACTGCCCTCTTTCTCACCTGTGCTTAAAACGGCACCAAATGTTCTAATATCCCAATAATCATCACACAATTTTTTACGCTTCTCTGAGGCACTATTACCAGGGGCCTTTCCAATGATTGCATTTAAGTAACTATCTTCACTGTTAATATCACGCTGACGGATAAAGATATCGTGTGGGGAGTTTAAATCATGCTTTAACTGAACATAGTTTCTGACTTTTCTTTTTATACAAACGTCAGTTACAAGTCCATGCTGATCCTCCGCATCTGCTCTGGGAAGGTTCACCTGATCCGGGTCACCATTGGGGTTACCATCTTTTACATCGAACAGAAATACAAAATCATACCGGTTTTTTATTGCTTCACTCATGTTATTCCTCCTCTGTTTTATTTTTCGTTGATGAATTGAACTGTTTTTGCCTCTGGTGATAATAACCGATAGCGAACTGGCCCTGTTGCTCTAATGAGAAAGTAGCCGGAAAACCGTTAATATCAACATCCTTGCACAACTCCTGAAGCTCTTTGTCCAGAGTTACAGCAAGCCCTGGCCTATCACTCTTCAGTTTTGTGAAGTGTTTTGAATTAAGGTTGAATATCCGTCCAAATGCAGAAGCAGGCGAAGTCATCGCATATGTAAAATACCTCTCCCTTATCCCGGCATTTAAATCCTTTAGTGCGGCATATTGAATACTCTCTAATTTTGCAAAAATCTGACCGCATACATAAGCCACCGGTCTGTTACCCTCCTCAATCGTTTCCGTAATCACAAAACCACCTCCTTTTTTATGTCGATTTAATATCAGTTTTATCAAGGCCGCCCTGTCAGCGGTAACGCCATACTTGTCCAAACGCGCCCTCTGGAGTACTTTTGTTAATATCCATAGTGGCGGCGTAGCATTGTTTAATCTGAAGTTCCTGATTAAGTTAACAGATATCCTATTGATATTCCGAGGGTTAATTCATATTTCATTTTCCACTACATGAGAACAATCC
>QIDP01000146.1 GCA_003229375.1 Nitrospirota bacterium | reverse complement strand
AGTATTTTATCCATAGTGCTTAAATATCCTATTGCTAAACTTGGAAATTTTTTGTATAGTAGCACTACGGATAAAATACTAATCGTTAGGTTGAAAAATTATTCTTATGCAAAAACCTAACCGGACAAAGCTGGTCTCAAACATAATTTCCTTTAAGATTTGTATTTTTCATTTTTAGTAAGCAAAGTAGTAATAGAATCAAAAGGCGGCTCAATGAATTCCTACCAGATTTCTCTCAAACGTTTCAGTCCTTTCAGGTAATCTTCGTATTCTATGTTTGCCTCTACACCATGTTTTGTAAATATATCCATCATCTTTGAGATAGAAACACCTGCTATTCTTGCAGCTTTTTCAATAGATGCTTCGGATTTCTTATATTTCTCAATAGCAAGCATTACCCTGCCAAGATCTACAAGTTCTCTAACTGTGCTTGAAACATCCTCTCTTTCCTCTTTTGCAAGTGTAGAAAGAAATCTATAGTCGTCTTCATCTATGCGTATACTTAAGGTTTTAGTAGCCATCTTATACATCTCCTTTTATCTGTTTTTTTGCATTCTCAATTATTGCCCTGCTATACCTGCCAATAGATTGCAATTTTTGCAACTTTAAGAGGATATCATCCCTTTCAATTAAACCCTTTTCATATGACCTTATTAAAAATGCAACCGCTGTCACAAAGTCTAAATTTAATATCTTGCATGCCCTTATGGCATTTCTGTCATCAGTTGCAACCATATTGGCTCTTTCATGAAGAGCAAGTACTAATACCTCTGCTTCACCTGAGTCAATACTAAAGTCTTCCATAAGTTTTTTTATCTGTCTTTTATTCTTTACCTTTAACTTTTTAATTTTCTTACCCTTGATCATTTTATCAATTATTGGTGTTTCTTCTCTGCCTTTCAAACATACCTCTGACTTTACCTTCTCAGGGATTAAAACCTTTCCCGGATAGTTTGAGATAACTATATCAAGCATATCAATCCTTGCAAGAAGAATCAAAGTGGATGAGTCGAAAACTATCATGATTTAATTGTATGACATTTGCATGACAAATGTCAAGGCAAAGGGGAAAATTTTGGGGTATTTTCAGAGAGAAAAGCAAAAACCACTTGCCCTGAATCTTAAATAGGAATACAATTAGGAAAATTTTTCGGAGACCGATATGAAGGATATAATCTGGAGACCATTGCCTGGGGTTGTAGAGAGATCAAATATACACAGGTTTATGCTTACACATGGCATCAAGGATTATGATGAACTTGTCACAAGGTCTGTGGATGATATCGAGTGGTTCTGGGATGCAGTAATGAAGGATCTTGGCATTGAGTGGTATCGGCCCTACAAGAAGGTTATGGATACATCTAAAGGGATACAGTGGACAAGGTGGTTTGCAGATGGAAAAATAAATATTGTCCATAACTGTCTTGACCGTCATATCAATACTTCCAGGGCAAAAGGGATTGCCTGTATCTGGGAGGGGGATGATGGCGAGGTCAGAAAGGTAACTTACCGGAGACTCTTTAAAGAGGTCAACAGGCTGGCAAATGCCCTGAGAGATATTGGTATCAAAAAGGGTGATACTGTTGGTATTTATATGCCGATGACCCCTGAGATCGTCTCTGCCATGTATGCAATCCTGAAGATAGGGGCTATATGTATACCGATCTTCTCTGGTTTTGCAGGATCTGCTGTATCATCCAGACTCAAAAATGCAGGGGCAAAGGCCCTTTTCACTGCAGACGGCTCCCTCAGGAGGAATAAGACGATTGAGATAAAGAAGGAGGCAGATAAAGCTGTTAAAGATGTCCCATCGATCAAGCATGTCATTGTTCTCAGACGTCTCAATATCGATGTGCCATGGGAAGAGAAGAGGGATATCTGGTATCACGAATTTATCAAAGGGAAGGGAGAGAAATCTCCCACAGAGCAGACAGAATCAGAGGATTATTCCCTGCTCCTATATACCTCCGGGACTACAGGCAGACCCAAAGGCTCGGTTCACACGCATGGTGGGTGTATGGCCCAGATATGTAAGGAGCTTGCATATTATTTTGATGTAAAACCTGAAGACAAATTTTTCTGGCTCACAGATATAGGTTGGATGATGGGACCATGGATGATTATCGGTGTCCATTCCTTTGGGGGCACCATACTGATATTTGAGGGCGCACCTGACTATCCGGCTCCTGACCGATTATGGGATATGATCGAAAGGCATAAGATAACTATCTTTGGGATATCGCCGACAGCTATACGCATGCTTATGAGGAGTGGCGAGGAGTGGGTACACAGACACGATATGACCTCACTGCGCATACTTGGCTCTACAGGTGAAGCATGGGATGATGAGAGTTATATGTGGTTTTTTGAAAAGATCGGAAGGAGAAAGCTCCCTATAATAAATATATCAGGCGGCACAGAGATTGTTGGTTGTTTTCTTTCTCCCCTACCTATAACCCCGTTAAAGCCATGCACACTCAGAGGCCCGGGACTTGGTATGGATGTGGATGTATTCGATGAAGACGGCAATCCTGTACGAGGAGTTATGGGGCATCTGGTATGCAAGAAACCTGCTCCGTCAATGACGCGGGGGTTTTGGAATGACCGTAAAAGGTATATTGAGACATATTGGTCAAGATGGAAGGATATATGGTTTCATGGTGACTGGGCAAAGGTGGATAAGGATGGTTACTGGTCTCTGCACGGGAGATCAGATGATACTATCAAGGTAGCCGGCAGGCGGACCGGTCCTGCTGAGATAGAGTCAGCACTGATAGAACACCTTGCTGTATCTGAGGCGGCTGCAGTAGGGGTGCCTCACGGGACCAGGGGTGAGGATATAGTATGTTTTGTGGTCCTCAAAGGCGGTTTTGATCCGGATGAGGGATTGAGAGAGGAACTAAAGAGACAGGTGGTGAAGACCCTGGGGAAGACCTTCAGGCCCGGGGATATGAGATTTGTCTCGGCCCTTCCAAAGACCCGATCAGCAAAGATCGTCCGAAGGGTTATTCGGGCAAAATACATGGGTGAGGAAGACCTCGGTGACCTGTCATCCATTGAGAATCCTTCTGCTATTGATGAGATTGGAAAGGCGGTTTAAGGAGTTTATTTATCACCTCTAATGTCTTTAATACAGCCCCCGTGTTTTTGAGATACAATTCTCTTGCATTTTTGCCCATCTCTTCTGCAATGGTCATGTCTGATAGAATCTCCACTAACACCTTACCAATATTATCTGCTTTTACCATAACTGCTGCCCTGTTTTTAAAAAAAACAGCGGCAAGTGGGAAATTTTCCATGTGGGGGCCGCATACAATAGGCTTTGCCCAGTAAGCCGGCTCAAAGAGGTTATGTCCACCCTTTGGCACAAGGCTCCCTCCAATTATACAGAGGTCAGCACAGCCATAAACAGAGGAGAGTTCTCCTATTGTATCCAGGAGGATTATCTCCTTATCCTTGCATGAACCATCAGATCTTCTACCAAAGTCTATTTTTCGTTTTTTAAAGAGTTCCTCTTCAATTTTTCTAAACCTTTCAGGATGTCTCGGGGCAATGATGAGTGTTGCCCCTTTAAAATCCTTTTTTATAGCATAGAATGCATTAAGGACGACCTCTTCCTCTCCTTCATGGGTGCTTCCAGCTATAATTATCGGTCTACCGAGACCTTTACACCACAATGGTATCTCTTCCGGAGGGATGGAGTCAAATTTAAGATTTCCTGTGACACAGACCCTCCTGTCATGAGCGCCAAGCGCTATGACCCTTTTAGCATCCCCCTCTGTCTGCATACAACAATAATCAACCATTCCGAGCAAGTTCTTCATGAAGAATCCAATCTTCTGATAACCCCAAAATGATCTGTCAGAGATCCTGCCGTTGACAATCAAAACAGGAATCCCTGCGTTTTTTACAATTCTAAGAAGGTTTGGCCATAGCTCTGTTTCCATTATTACAAGCAGGTCCGGCCTTATACGGTTTACCGTCCTCTTAACTGCAGAAGGGATATCAAAAGGTATATAAATACAACCCTCTTCATCAGTGATAAAATCCATGGTTACCTTCTGTCCCGTATCTGTGACTGTAGATACAACAACATTCGCTTTTTCTCTTAATCTCCTGATTAGGGGTCTGGCAGCTATTGCCTCACCTACAGAGACTGCGTGAATCCAGATGGTGGGTCTGTCATTGTACCTTTGTCTTTGTCCTGAGGGTTCTGCTCCCGGAGGCACAAAACCAAACCTTTCTTTGAGCCATCTTCCTCTCAGGCGGGAGGGCCTTTTTAGTAAGTGAAGGGGGAGTATGAAGGGTAGGGCAAGCATATAAAGCAGACTGTATAGCAAGTACATAAAATATTAAATATCAAAATAAACAATTAAAATTTAAAAATACCTATCTGCCTCTGCAGTGATTTTATTCAATCTATCCTCAAGCTCTTTCCTCTTATCCTCAACAATATCAGGTGTCGCATCTCTGGGCAGGTATAGGGGCTCACCATATATTACCACAATCTTTGTGAAGGGATAGGGGAAGATGAATCTATCCCAGCTTTTAAATACCTTCTTTCTCCTGGCGCTGTATGTTACAGGGATAATAGGGGCGCCTGTAAGCCGGGCAAGATCTATTATGCCTCCCTGGATTTTATACCTGGGACCTCGTGAGCCGTCAGATATGAGTCCTGCGCAGCCCCCATTCTTTACAACCCTTATAAGTTTTAATAATGCCCTTGCACCTCCTTTGTAAGAAGACCCCCTTACAACTGAGATACCAAGGTTCGTTAGTATCCCGCTTATTATATCCCCATCACTGCTAGGGCTAACCAGAACCGTATACTTTTGCTGAAAGCGGTATAGATATGCAATAAAGAATATCCGTCCGTGCCAGAAGGTCGTTATACGATTTTTATTCATCCTGTCCAGGGATCTTTCTGCCTCTTCATTAATGATTGTAACCCTCATCGTTTTACAGAGGAGGTACAGAAAGATAGATCCCAAAAAGGGTATGATATATCTAAGCAGCTTTTCCTTCAAGGATTAAGCCTCCAGATAATTTAATACACTCAATGCAGCTCTCTCGGATGCCCCTCCTTTTCCAAGAGAATCACGTATTACCTGCAAATCCTCCTTTACAAATCTATAATAGCGCGCATCTTCTAAGGCAGTTACCGCGGAAGATGCTATGCTTTCAGGTGTAGCCTCATGCTGAAACAGTTCCGGCACTATCCTTTTACCGGCTACGATATTTACCAATCCTAAATCTCGAATCCTCAATAGCATCCTTCCTAAAATATAAGTAATAAAACTTACCTTGTATACTATTACCATGGGTACAGAAAAGAGACCAGCCTCTAACGTGGCAGAGCCGGATGATAGTATCAAGAAGTCAGATATGTTCATAACATCATAGGTATATCCCTTTACTATTTTGATATCTACAGAATTTCTCTCTATCTTGCTCGCGACATAATCTTTATCTATGGTATCTGCTACAGGGAGTATAAATTGTACATGAGGGATCTTAGTTTTTATTATTCCGGCTGCACTGACCATGACCGACATGAGAGAATCTATTTCATTCTTCCTGCTCCCGGGGAGTATACTAACAACCTTTTTGTCTGGCTCAATACCAAATTTTTTGTATCCCTCATCTTTTGACATTGTTGGTTTCACAACGTCTATAAAGGGATGGCCAACATACTCCACATCCATTCCAGCCTCTTTGTAGAGAACCTCTTCAAAAGGGAGTATCACTAACATCTTGTCAACAAATTTTGTGATCGTTTTGATCCTTCCTCTCCTCCATGCCCAGATCTGCGGACTTATATAATAGAAGACAGGTATGCCCTTCTTTTTGGCAGCCTTAGCCAGTCTTAGATTTAGGGTAGGATAATCTATTAATATTACTGCGTTATATTTATTGCTGTAAATCTCGGCTAACAGTCCCTTGTAGATATTCCAGAAAAAACCTATCTTTCCTATGATCTCGGTACCACCAACCACACCCATATCTTTTGCATCAAAGAGGAGTTCAACCCCGGCCTCCTTCATCCTTTCTCCTCCGACACCGCATAGCTCTATCCCCGGTCTTATCTTAAGAAGTGATTTTACAAGATTACTCCCGTGAAGATCTCCTGATGCCTCTCCTGCAATAATAAGTATTCTCATAGCCAAATTACCACCACCAGAGATGGTGGCTCGTTTATAAGTGCCTAAAGTGATCTAAAGTGATCTAAAGTGATCTAAAGTTAAGAAATTTGAAATTTTAATATAAAAAATAATTCAATAACTTTAGGCACTTTAATCGGTAATTGAATAAATATCTTTCTGAATACAGTTTGAACTTACGATTATTCAAACAGTAACGATAGAGATACCAGCTTCATCAGCAAGGGTCTGTACCTCTTGTAAGTTTACTATCATCATCTTTCCTGCCTCAACAGCCAGAACCGTAGCATTTCCTGCTGACATCTCTTCTATTGTCCTGATACCGATGGTAGGGATATCAAAACGGGTATCTTGATTTTGCCAGCTTACCTTGACAACCACCCCGTTTTTCCTGGCTAGTTTACATCCCCTCTTTATCGTTTCATCCGTTCCTTCAATAGCCTCGACAGCCATTACTGCCTGATCCTTTACCACAATGGTCTGTCCTATATCAAGAGCAGATATCTTCTTTGCCATCCTGAATCCATATTCTATATCCTTCCATTCATTATCTCCCGGAGACCTTTTTGTCAATACCCCTTTCCTGGGAAAGAGTTCGCCGAGAAACAGATTCTGATCAAGTACCTTAATTCCTTCCTTTTCTATCTCATTAGTAACAGCCAACATGAGGGTATTATCATCCTTCTGCCTGAGTTTACTAAGGAGCTTCAATGCCCTGAGATCGAATCTCTTATTCTGAAAGACGAGTCTCTTTTCGATTTTACCTATCAGTACTACCTCTTTTATCCCCTCTAACTTAAGGGTTTTCAATATCTTATTTACCTCTCCTATACCGAGGTGGTAGACCTTTTTTGATGAAGATTCCAGTGCTGCTGCGGATTTCTTTGAAAAGGCAATAGAGACGATCTCGATCCCTCTTGCCTTTACACTATTAGCGAGTATCACAGGAAGATCTCCGGTCCCTGTTATCAATCCCAATCGTCTAATTTTCGCCTCCCATCCTCGGGCCATCTTTGCCCACTCCCCGGTAGCAAAACCTCGAATTAGTGCTCTTAAAAATATCAAATATCAAAATAGACATTTTAAAAGTAAATTGCAAGCAAAGCATATTTTTAACTCTCTGCAAATCTAATAGCATGCGCAAAAATAAGTTCTTAGTATAGGAATTTACATTTTATTTGTGTGAACAGAAGAAGCCAGAATAGACAAGGAAGTATTCAATAATATATTTACTTTTTAAATGTCTATTTTGATATTTGATATTTATCCTTTACTATCCGGCATCTCCTTTTTAAATTTCTCGACGATCTCTAAAGCGACGCTTAAGGACATCAGCTCTTTATCTACCGGGATAGATCGCCGCATACCATTTGCCGAGCAATCTATAAAATGTAATATCTCCAGCTTTAATGGATTATCACGATGTACAAATATCCTTTCAATGAATGACTCCTGCTTATAGCGGAGTTCTTCTTTTGTAAGCCTGTGCTCTGATGATGCCTGCCTGTGGATATGTATATCCTGATCAGTATAATCGAGGAATACATACGCATCCTTCTGTGTTATTGCCATTGTCCTTATCTTATTCTGGGTTACCCGGCTTGCCACTATATTTGCAATACAACCGCTCTTAAAGCGGAGCTGGACATTTGCTAAGTCATCTTTATCAGAGAATACCGATCTTCCCAGTACATTTATTGTCTCCACATCTGAGTCGACAAGATTCAGTATTATATCTATATCATGTATCATCAGATCCATAACTACCCCATCATCCTGAATTCTAGAATCGAACGGCCCCATCCGCCTGCTTTCAATTAGGATCGGATCCTTTACTATCTTTTTTAACTCCTGAACCGCGCCGTTAAACCTCTCTACATGGCCTATATGAAGCGTAAGACCTTTATCATCAGCGATCCTGAATATATCCCTTGCATTATCCATATTATCAGAGATAGGCTTTTCTAAAAGGACATTTATCCCTGCCTCTAAAAAATCCCGGGTGATTTTGTAATGAAGAGATGTAGGGACACAGATGCTTACAACATCCACTTTATTGAATAGTTGATGATAATCAGGATAGAATGCGGTATTGTATCTTTCTGCTATATCATTCCCTTTTTTACTATCTATATCAACAACCCCAGCAAGATCGGTATTAAATAGCTCGGAGTAGACTCCCACATGATATCTCCCCATGCGTCCAACCCCTATAATACCTGCTCTGACTTTATTCATTTTATCTTTCATTTACATAATCCTCTCCTGGATCCTTTTATAAACTCCACAATATTTCTGATTTCATCATGCATCTCTATCTCATTCTTTATCCTCTCAAGCGCCTGGGTGGTATTTAGTTTCGAATTAAAGAGAAGTTTAAATGCCCGCTTTATATCATTCCTGACATTAGGAGTTATGTTGTTACGTCTTAACCCGACTAGATTTACTCCACGTATCTTTGCAGGATTTCCCTCTACTAATGAATAAGGGAGAATGTCCTTTGGTATACGTGATAAACCACTGATCATGGATAATCTTCCTATGCGGACAAATTGATGTATTCCTACATATCCGGATATCACAACCTTATCTTCAACGACAATATGTCCCGGCAGACCGGTATAACTTGTAATTACTACTTCATTTCCTATGTGACAGTCATGTGCTATGTGTGTATATGCCATAAGATAGCAATTGTTTTCAATAACAGTTGCCCTATCTTCCTTGCCTGAACGGTTAATAGTGACATATTCCCTGATGACATTATTGTCACCTATCTTTACGAATGATCTCTGTTCCTGATATTCAATGATCTGGGGTTGTCCACCCAGAACCGCCCCATGCCCTATCTGACAATTCTTCCCGATCTCTGTCCAGCCCTCTATACAGACATTTGAAGATATCTCTGTCCCATCATCGATCTTTACATTAGGCCCGATAACAGAGAATGGCCCGATAACAACACCATTCCCGATCTCAGCATTGTCATGAACTATTGACCTTTCATGCACGCAACATGCCTGAGGCATGGCCTTTGTTACCCTCCCACCATCGCCTGTATCTCGGCCTCTGCTACGAGATTATCTTCCACAAAGGCATTGCCTGAAAATCTCCAGACACTTCTGCGTCGTTTTAGGACATCTAACTCAAATCTGACTTGGTCTCCTGGAACCACAGGTTTACGAAATTTTGCCTTATCAATACCAGTAAAATAGACGAAGGATGGCCTGTCTACCTCATCACGCATCGAATACAATGCCAATAATCCTGCGGTCTGGGCCATTGCCTCTATTATTAGGACACCCGGCATAATAGGGTGTCCGGGGAAATGACCCATGAAATACTCTTCATTCATAGTAACATTTTTTATCCCGACAACCCTCTTCCCCTCTTCCATCTCAATGATCCTATCAACTAAAAGAAACGGATATCTATGTGGCAGGTACTTCTGAATCTCCTTAATGTCCAACCGTTTCTCCCTCCATTAAAGAATTGAGCATTGATAATTTAATTTGATAGTGGAATTCTTCACTACTCCGGGTTTTTATCTTCGCTCATTTGATGCAGGCGTTTTTCTAACTCCCTTACCTTTTTGATTAATTCAGGCAGTTTAGGCAGTGCACTACAGGTCTTTTTCCAGAGGGTGTGATCCATGGCAGGACTTCCGGAAAATACTCGATTAGATTCAATATCCTTTACAACCCCGGATTGAGGGATCAGTATTACATTATCCCCGATATTTATATGATCTCCTATCCCTACCTGTCCGGCTATGGTGACACCTTTCCCCAATTTACAGCTCCCGGATATCCCTGCCTGGGCCACCAGAACAGAATCCTCTCCAATGACTACATTATGGCCAACCTGTATAAGATTATCCAGTTTGGTCCCACGCTTAATAATCGTCTTATCCAGGGTAGCCCTGTCTATACAGACATTCGCTCCTATTTCGACGTCATCCTCTATTATCACCAGACCAACCTGGGGGATCTTTTGATAGGTGCCATTATCCATTTTTATAAAGCCAAAGCCATCACTTCCTATAACAGTGCCGCCGTGGATAATGACATTATTTCCTATTAGCACACGATCATATATGCTTACATTTGAATAAATAGTTGTATTATCTCCAATCTTCGAATTATTACCGATAGATACAAAGGGATAGAGTACTGCACCATCCCCGATCTCCACATCATCCCCCACATAGACAAATGGGTATATAGCTGCCTCCTGCCCTATTTTTACCTTATTACCTAAGACTGCCCTCTTATCAACACCTATTTTTACCTCAGGCTCAGGGTAGAATGCCCTTACTACCTTTGCAAAGGCTGCATAAGGATCTTTTACCCTTATCTTTGGTATTTCTATATCTATATCATCACTGACTATAACAGCAGATGCCCTGGATAACCCCAACTTCTTGAGATATTTTTTATCAGATAAAAAGGTGATATATCCTTCAGTAGCATCCTCGACTCCTCTCACACCAAGGATATCTATATCTTTATCTCCATCCAATTCCCCGCAAACCAATTCAGCTATCTCTTTTAATTTCATCATCTATTTTCTATCTCGTAATAGTTTACCACGGAAAGACACGGAATATCACTGAAATTGATTAATTCAGTGTAATTCTGTGAATATCCGTGGTAAACTATTACTCTATCTCCTTTTTATGATTATATCTCTTGATTACCTCTGCTGTAATATCTGTCTCATCTGATGCATAAAGTATTATGTCTGTTATCTTACTATTGTCAAAAATCATTGTGTATCCTTCATCCTTAGCAATACTCTGTACTAACCCGATTATCTCTGATGCCATCTTTTCGATTATTTCTTTCTCCTTATCAACCACTTCCTGATTCGAATTTTCCATAAAAATCTTCAGGTCTCTCTGTGCCCTCTGATACTCTTCCTCTTTGCGTCTTTTTACCTCCTCATCCAGCACCGGCGTCAGTTTGCTGAGTTCCTCAGAGAGTTTTTTTATCTCAGATCTCCTTTTCTTGATGATCTCTCCTTTGCCTTCATACTCCCTTTGCATATATTCAATTGCCTTCTTTCCTGCATCAGAATCGGTTATCACCTTCTGAACATCCACATAACCGATCTTTAGTACCCGGGCAGCATGACTTATATTGACTTTTCCGGGGTATATTACACTCAGAACCGCAATAATGATCGGAAAGGTTCTTAATAATCTTAAAAATTTTGCGTTTATCACTATTTTTTCTATTTGTTTTTTGTTTTTCTCTGCGACCTCAGCGGTGAATCATTACTATGGTTTTTTCTTGCTGTTATACCTCCTGATCACCTCTTGAGTCAGGTCTATCTCATCCGATGCATAGAGTATTGCGCCTCCTATCTTATCAATCTTGTGAAAGATTATTGTATATCCATTATCCCTCCCTATATTCTGTATCACATCATATATCTCTGATAACATCTTTCTTTCACTCTCTCTCTGCTTTTCGGCTAATTCCTGATTCCAATCCTCAACATCTCTTTTTAGATTCCTTTGTTCCCTGCGATATTCTTCCTCTTTACGTCTTTTTACCTCTTCATCCATCACCAATCTCTGTTTATTCAACTCCCCTTCTATCCCTTTAAGATTGGCCTCCCTCTTCTTGATGATCTCTCCCTTGGTTTTATATTCCCTTTGCATATCTTCAAGTGTCTTTTTCCATGCATCGGATTCACCTACCACCTTCTGAATGTCCACATAACCGACCTGTAATCCCTGAGCAGATGCCCGGATGTTACTGTCTGTGATAAGGGACATAAGCATTAAGACCATAATAATGGGCAGTGATATCCTGAAGATTCTTATATATTTTGACATTTGTTATCAACCCTCCTTCTTTTTAAAATACCCTGCCCGCAGTAAAGTGAAATTCTGATTTATCTTCATCTGCTCTCCTGTCAAGCTTGAAGCCGTAAGCAAGACTGATAGGTCCCATAGGACTTAAGAAATGTATTCCAAAGCCATAGCCATGTCTCATATTTGTGAGATCGTAATCAACACTTGTCTTGCTTAAGTCCGGACCCTCGCCGTATACATTTCCCCTGTCGTAGAATATGATGCCACGTACATTTTTTGTGAATGGGTATTGTATCTCTGCATTGAGGAGCAAAAGCTTGCTGCCCCCTATTGAGTCTCCCAGACCATCTCTTGGTCCAACATCCCTAAAGTTGAATCCCCTCAGGTCAAAGGCGCTGCCCATAAAATAGTTCTCAAATACAGGGAGTTCTTCTTTCCCATATCCCTCGGCAAATCCTATCTTGCCATGAAGCATACCTACAAATTTCCATAATAGCGGGTAATACCAGCTCACTTCTCCACTTGCCTTGTAAAAATTTGCCCCGCCAAGAGGCCCGCCGGCAAATTCGAATGATACCCTTTCCCGTGTTCCTTTGCTAGGATTAAGAAAATCATCCCTTGCATCCCTTATAAGGGATGGGTAGATTCTGCTGGTTGTTCTCTCTTCATTCTTTAGTAAGGTTGTCTCTTGCTGAACATCTTTTACCAGGATCTTATCATATCTGTAACCCAGCTTTCCCCATGTATATTCTCCAAACGATTTTCCCAGTCTTATACCTCCCCCACGGGTACGGGACCTGTAGCTGTAGAATAGTGACTCCCTGTTATAAATATCGAATCCGGCACTCAATTCCCTGTCAAACACCCTTGGCTCGGTAAAATTCAATGTGAAGTCCTGCCTTATGGATGAAAGTTGTGCTGAAAGACTTAACCTCTGTCCCCTTCCTAAAAAATTGTCCTGAGCTATCTGCCCGGTAAATATGATCTCCTCAACAGAGCTGAATCCTGCCCCTACACTTATGCTCCCGGTGGGTCTCTCTGTGACCGTAGTATTTATATCAATCAGGTCTTCCTGGGCCCCACGACTGGTCTCTATCTTAATATCCTCAAAGAATCCTAAGTTGCCGATCCTCTGTCTGCTCCTCCTGAGCTTTTCACTGTCAAAGAGATCACCCTCCTTAAACCTGAACTCCCGTCTGATAATCCTGTCCCTTGTCTTGGTATTCCCGGCTATATTTATCTTTCCAACATATACCTTACGTCCTTTATTTATATCTATAGTAATATCTACCTTTTTATCTTCCTTATCGGTTGATGTCAGAGGTATGATATCTGCAAAGGCGTAACCTTTTTTTGAAAAAAGATCAGACATATGGAATATGTCACTCCTCAGGAGAGATCTGTTAAAGACCTCATTTTTCTTTAACCTCATCTCCTTTTTCAATTCATCCGCAGAATATATATCACTACCCTTGATATCAATCCTTCCGGTATAGTATTTATCACCTTCCTCTATCGGTATAGTAATGAATATCGCTCTCTTCTCTCTATCGATCTCTACTTCCGGCTCATAGACCCTTACATTGATATAACCATGGTTATGGTAAAATGACTCTATTCTGAGTATATCTGTTTTCAGTACCTCCTTTTTATATATCCCTGAATTGGTGAGCCAGGAGAGTATCCATTGTTTCCTGGTCTCTATTTGTTTTGCCAGCTTCTTTTCGCTAAATACCTTGTTTCCTCTAAACCTGATACTGCTTATCCTGACCTTTTTTCCCTCTTTGATCCTGAACTCAAGATCAATCTGGTTTTCCTTTGTCTCTATAGCTGCATATTCTATCTCAGCGAAAAAGTATCCTTTTTCTTTATAGAGAAGTTTGATATTCTCTATACTTTCCTGAATCAGATTTTTATTATAAGCAGATCCCTTTTTTACGCTGATCTTCTCTTCAATAGTACTTTTATCAATCTTCTTATTCCCTGTTATATGAATATTTTTTATCGATGCTATCTCTGTAACAATGAAGGTAATCTTCACCCCCATATAGTAATCTTCTACATCGACCTTTACATCCTTGAAATGACCTATATTGTAAATCCTCTTTATATCTTCCCTTATCCCTGCTGTGGAGTATCTATCCCCCGCATCGGTCTTTATATAATATCTGATAGTGGCCTTATCTATCCTCTTATTACCCTTGATCTGTATCAGTTTAACTATCTTTCCCTCATAATCGGCCGCCCTTACCTGAGGCACAAAGATTATCGATAAAAAAAATATGATGATAAATGTCACTCCAAATCTGATTCTCATAGTCCTTTTTAAACACCGTGGTAACTATTTATCATATTCTCTTTTTTATCGATAAATATTAACTCTTTATCCTCTACCCTTATCTCTACTGCCCCCCCATCTTTAAACTCTCCAAAGAGCATCCTTTCAGCCAATGGATTCTCTATATATTTTTGAATCGCCTTCTTCAGAGGGCGTGCCCCAAAGGCCTGATCATAACCCTTATCAGCTAACCACTCTCTTACTTCCTTTGTAACCTCAAGGTATAGCTCTTCCTCTGCCAATCGTTCATTTAATTCTGCTAGATGCAGATCAACGATCTTAATTATATGCTCCTTTTTCAGGTGGTTAAATATCACAATCTCATCTATTCTGCTTAAAAATTCAGGATTGAATGTACGCTTAAGATCAGCCTTGATAATCTTTTCCTTCATTTTTTTAAAGGATTCTTCTCCTCTCTCCTTTTGGAATCCCATTGATGTCCCTTTCTCCAGGGTTCTTGCACTTAGATTAGAGGTCATAATCAGGATGGCATTCCTGAAATTCACGACCCGTCCATAGCTGTCCGTAAGCTTGCCATCATCCATTATCTGGAGTAGAATATGATAGATATCAGGATGAGCCTTTTCTATCTCATCAAATAATATAAGGGAGTATGGTTTGCGTCTTACCTTTTCGGTCAACTGTCCCCCTTCTTCATATCCTACGTATCCGGGTGGTGCACCGGTTAACCTCGAGACATTAAACTTTTCCATGTACTCAGACATATCCAGCCGGATCAAAGCATTCCTATCCCCAAAGAGAAACTCGGCCAGGACATATGCCAGCTCTGTTTTTCCAACACCTGTAGGTCCCAAAAACAGGAAAGACCCGATAGGCCTTTTGAGATTCTTAATTCCAGCACGTGACCGCCTTACTGCCTTAGTTACAACCTTGATAGCCTCTTCCTGCCCTACTACCACCTTTGACAAATTTTCTTCCATTTCCATGAGCCTCTGAGACTCATCTTTTTCAATCTTCGAAAGTGGTACACCTGTCATCTTTGATACCACATGCGCAGCGTCTTTATAAGTTACCACCTGTGCAATATCCTTGCGGGATTTTTTCCACTCCTCTTTTAATAATTCAAGCTGGTATCTCAGTTCCTCTTCCTTGTCACGCAGTTCAACCGCCTTTTCAAACTCCTGACTCTCTATTTTCGATTTTTTTTCTCTCACAATTTTATCGATTTTCCTCTGAAGTTCTCTCACGTTGGGGGGATATGTTACCTCTCTGAGCCTTACCCTTGATCCAGCTTCATCTATCACATCTATTGCCTTATCAGGGAGAAATCTGTCACTTATATATCTATCGGATAGCCTGACAGCCCCAACAATTGCCTCCTCTGTTATAGTAACATTGTGATGTGCCTCATACTCATTCTTTAATTCCTTAAGAATCAGGATAGTCTCGTCAGGTGTTGGGGGATCTACCATAATTGGCTGAAATCTTCGTTCTAAGGCCGCATTCTTTTCAATATACTTCCTGTACTCTTCCAATGTAGTAGCGCCCACACACTGGACCTCTCCGCGAGCGAGAGCAGGTTTCAACATATTTGATGCATCAACAGAGCCTTCCGCAGCGCCTGCCCCCACCAGGGTATGGAGCTCGTCTATAAATAAAATAACAGAATTTGAACGTGTGATCTCTTTCATTATCCCTTTTAATCTGGCCTCAAACTGTCCACGGTACTTAGTCCCTGCTATAAGGGAACCAAGATCAAGGGCGATTACCCGTCTATCATAAAGTATTTCAGGGATCTCCCTCTCTACAATCCTTCTTGCCAGCCCCTCAACAATAGCAGTCTTACCCACCCCTGCTTCACCAATCAGCACAGGATTGTTCTTCGTACGACGGCTGATGATCTGTATAACCCTTTCTATTTCGCTATTCCTCCCGATTACAGGATCAAGATTGCCTTGAACCGCTAATGCTGTTAGATCTCTGCTAAATTCATCTAAAATAGGGGTTTTGCTTGTCTCCTTAGCCTGAGAAGAGGGTTCCTTTAGGATATTCAGGATATGCTTCCTTGTCTCGGCTATATGTATACCAAAGTTATTAAGGATCTTTGAAGCAATCCCATGTTTTTCCCTGATAAGACCAAGGAGCAGATGCTCTGTACCGATATAGTTATGGCCCATCGCCCTTGCCTCTTCTACAGCAAATTCCAATACCTTCTTCGCACCGGCAGTAAATGGTATGTCACCGATAGTCAAGACATTTGAACTTGTTGGCAGGTTACTTTCAATCTCTATCTTCATTTGATCAATATCAATCCCGATTTTACGAAATACTGCTATAGCAATTCCTCCCCCATCCTTCAGTAACCCTTGCAGAATATGTTCTGTGCCAAGATACTCATGACGATAGCGTTCTGCCTCTTCTCTGGCAAGAATAATCACCCTGCGGGCTCTTTCTGTAAACCTCTTAAACATCTTTTTATTCCCCATTATTAAAGGTTAATAATTATACGTTCCGGAAATTCTACAACTTACTGAAATGTAAAGATTATTTGTATGTCACTCCCTTGACTGCTGACAACTAACCACAGACACTATTTATTATTCCGCCATTTCATCATTCCAATCTAAATTGCGCAGCAAACCATGTTCTATCTTGGGATTATAAAAGGTGACTTATTGTTTGTCAACAGTAAAAAAACCTTCTATAGATTTCCATATAATAAATTATACTATATTAGTAACTACTCAGGTGTTTAGTCTGTAGGTATTTAGCTGAATAGTGAGGAAGAAATATGCGAGATCATACAAAGCTCAGAGCAGTTGGGAGCCTTGATTCGTTCAGACACTATATATTTTAATTGACAGCACCTGTTATGTAAAGTACACTTTTATATAAATTTAGAAATGATAAAATAATATAAGGAAATGACGAACCAACTGACATCAATAATCCTTGCAGGAGGAAAGGGAACCCGGATGAGGGCGAATATTCCAAAGGTGCTGCATCCTCTGGGAGGAAGACCGATGTTAGAATATGTTATAGATATGGCAAATAATGTTGGTTCTTCGAGAGTGATCATTATCATTGGATATCAAGCTGAAAAGCTCAGAAATATCTTTTCCTGTGAAGGGGTGGAGTTTGCAGAACAAAAAGAGCAGCTTGGGACAGGTCACGCTGTCCTTCAGGCAGAGGGGATGATGAAGGATTTTAATGGGGATGTTCTTGTATTATCAGGGGATGTACCTTTATTGAAAAGGGAAACCATTAATGAACTAATCAAAAGACATCGAGATACAGGTGCAGCAGTAACACTTCTTACAGTATTGATGAATGATCCCATTGGCTATGGAAGGGTTGTACACGGGGAAGGAAACTTAATAAAGGGTGTAGTTGAGGAAGTGGATTCTACCATTCATGAGAGGGAGATCACAGAGGTGAATTCCGGTACATATTGTTTTAAAAAGGATTTTCTCTTTGAGGCCCTGCACAAGGTGGATTCAAAAAACATACAGGGTGAATACTACCTTACGGATGTAGTCAGGATTGCAGCGGATAAGTCCCTTCCGATTGAGGCAGTGACGGGAGATGATCCCTTAGAGATCATGGGGGTGAATACTATAGCAGAGTTGGCTGAGGCAGAAAGGATTATTAAGAAGGAGGAGAAAAGATGAGGGCATTGATTCTAGCCGCGGGTTTGGGTGCTAATCTGTCCCCGTTTACTACCACCCGTCCGAAGCCTATGATCAAGATAGGCGGAAAATTTATCCTGGAGAACACAGTTAAACTCCTGAAGGAAAGTGGAGTAAATGACATAAATATTGTGGTGGGTCACAGAAAAGAAAAGATCACAGATCATTTTGATAATGGGATGGCATTCGGTGTAAATATCCACTATATCGATCAGGGGAAGGCAGCGGGGATTGGTGATGCCATTCTTAAGGCTGAGAATAGGTTTAATCCCGGTGAGTACTTCCTGCTTATCTACGGGGATATATTAACATCCTCAAATATATATATCCATACTATTCAGGCGTTTGGTTCTGCCAGGGCGCCGGTAGCATCGATCTGCCTTACACCATCCTCAAAGATGTTCGGGAATGTCTATCTTAACAATGAGATGATGATTACAAAGATAATAGAGAAACCGAGAAAGGGTACTCTGGGGAATTATGTGCTGTCGGGGGTGTTTATCCTTCCCACCACTTTTTTCTCTGTCTTAAGAGAGAAGGGAAAGAATATGGAGCGGGCATTGGCATATCTTGTCAGGGAGGGTGAACTTGCTGCCTCTATCTGGGAGGATGAGTGGATCGATGTAGCCTATCCCTGGGATATCTTGAGGGCCAATGAGATTATAATGAATTCATGGAGAAGTGCCCACATAGCTGGTTCTGTTCGGTTCATGGGGGATGTCAGGATAGAGGGACCTGTTTATATTGAGGATGATGTGGAGATACGTTCCGGGACGATTGTAATAGGCCCTTCCTATATTGGGGCAGGGAGTTTTATAGGAAATAATGTCTTGATTCGTAAGTATACATCAATAGGGCCGGAATCGGCTATAGGTTATGGTGTGGAGCTAAAAAACTGTATCCTCTTCGGAAAGACAAAGATCGGGAGGCTCTCCTTTATAGGAGACAGTGTGATGGGACATAATGTTGACATCGGATCAGGCACTATGACTGTTAACAGGGAACTGGATGGGGAGACCATCAAGACCAGGGTAAATGAAAAGCTCACTGATACCAGGCTATCAAAGTTAGGTGCATTTGTGGGTGATGATGTAAATATCGGTGCCAGTAATACGATTCTGGCAGGTACTATTATCAAATCCGGCGCCAATATACCACATCACCATTCCTATCCGTAATTTATAAGGCGAAATTGTCTTAAACTGTTTCCTGCTCCTTCCTTAATTTTATAATTTGCATTTTACAATTTTCAATGATGTCTGTCCGTTACTTCTAACGGCTGAACAGTTACAAGGGGTTTTATATGACACTTTCAAAAAAACTGAAGGAATTACATAAACGACACAAAGAGGCAGAACTGGGGGGTGGAAAGGAGCGTATCAAAAGGGAGCACAAGAAAGGGAAGTTGACAGCACGTGAGAGGATCGATCTCCTTCTTGATGATGGGAGCTTTGTGGAATTAGATAAATTTGTTGTGCACAGATGCCGTGACTTCGGGATGGAGAAGAGTAAGATTCCCGGAGATGGGGTTGTTACAGGATATGGGAGGATAGAAGGTCGCACGGTATATATATTTGCCCAGGACTTTACTGTCTTTGGCGGCTCCCTCAGCGAGGCATATGCAAAGAAGATCTGTAAGGTTATGGACCTGGCGATCAGAAATGGCGCCCCAATGATCGGGCTTAACGATTCCGGCGGGGCGCGTATTCAGGAAGGGGTGGTCAGCCTGGCTGGCTATGCAGAGATATTTCTGCGGAATACCCTTGCCTCCGGAGTAATACCGCAGATCTCTGCTGTTATGGGGCCGTGTGCAGGTGGGGCTGTCTACTCGCCTGCCCTGACAGATTTTATATTCATGGTCCAGGATACCAGCTATATGTTTATAACCGGACCGGATGTGATTGAGACAGTAACCCATGAAAAGGTTACCAAGGAAGAGCTGGGCGGCGCCAAGACACACAGTACAAAGACCGGGATAGCACACTTCACAGCCGAGGATGAGGAAAAATGTCTCCTGATGATAAAGGAGCTTTTGGAGTTCCTGCCCCGAAACAATACGGAGGACCCCCCGATCCTCCCCTGTAATGATCCCCCGGAACGAATGGATGAAAAACTCCAGACCCTTATACCCGCTAACCCCAATAAACCATATGATATAAAAGAACTTATAGAGACAGTGGTGGATGATAATCACTTTTTCGAAGTACAAGCCAATCATGCAGGGAACATAGTGGTTGGTTTTGCCAGGCTTAACGGACTACCAGCCGGTATAGTTGCAAATCAGCCTGCTGTGCTGGCAGGCACACTGGATATAAATGCATCATTAAAGGGGGCGCGTTTCGTAAGATTCTGTGATGCCTTTAATATCCCCATCATCACATTTGAGGATGTCCCCGGATTCCTACCCGGGGTTGATCAGGAATATGGTGGTATAATAAAGCATGGCGCAAAGCTCCTCTATGCATTTTGTGAGGCAACTGTTCCAAAGATCACGGTAGTCACACGCAAGGCATACGGCGGCGCATACTGTGTTATGAGCAGTAAACAGATCAGGGGTGATATCAATTATGCCTTTCCTACCGCAGAGTTAGCTGTAATGGGTTCAGAAGGGGCGGTTCAGATCCTGTACCGGCGTGAGATTGATAGTGCCCCTGATCCGGAGAGGCTTAAGGAGGAGAAGGTGGCAGAGTTCAGGGAAAAATTTGCCAACCCATATATTGCAGCAGAATTAGGATATGTAGATGAGGTCATAGAACCGAAGATGACCAGGCTCCGGCTCATTCAGGCGATGGAGATGCTGCAAAATAAGAGGGACAGTAATCCGCCCAAAAAGCATGGAAATATTCCGTTATAGGGTTTAGGCTTGCTTAAAGTATTCAAGATAAATACGTTAACACGTGACTTTCTCCTGCCATTTTTTATTCAATTGAAATATCAGACCATTAGATGATATAATACAAAATAGGTAACCACTTAAGGTGGATAGTCTATAGGTATTTAGCTGAATAGTGAGGAAGAAATATGCGAGATCATACAAATAAGGGAATTGCATTATCAATTCGGCCTG
>QIDP01000172.1 GCA_003229375.1 Nitrospirota bacterium | reverse complement strand
TCAGCGTTCACCGTATCTTCTATACCCTCGAGGTCATCCATGTCAATTCCCAGCTCGCTCATGATTTCAGAGGGCAGAGGCTCCGGGTAGCGGTCCCCCGAAAAACCATGTTCATATTTATTGCTAAAAAAATTAGCCACCACAAGGGTCAAAACCAACTCACGGTGATTTCCGGCGTATTCACCAAAAGAGTGGTGATAATACACTAAATCGGACAAAATTTCACCCAGACCCCAGTTATCGATAATCAGTTTTCCCACCGAGGTATGATTGACCAGCATTGTTTTTTCTTCTGACCTGTATAGAGGAATATGCTCTCTGTCTGTAAGGGATATAACCTGAGTGTACTCCCTGGAAAGCTTATTGTTCAAGGGGATCTTGCCGATGTCGTGCAGGAGTCCGGCAATGAAGTACTCTTCCCGCAGTTTTTGATCCACATTCCTCCTGGCAGCGATCAATTTGGCTGTGACCCCTACACTTATGGAGTGTTTCCAGAAGCCATCCATATTCAGGGCCTGAAAATCGCCGGCCTTTGCCAGGGTGCCCAAAATTGCCGTGCTCAAGGCCAGATTCTTCACCGTATTGATCCCCATCATAATGATGGCCCGCACCAGGGAGGTCATCTGACTGGGAAGGGAATAGTAGACGGAGTTGATCAGGCGCATCACCTTGCCCGTCAGAACCGGATCCAGGCTGATGACCTGATTTAAATCTGTCGGCGAGGTCTTAGGATCATTGCATATTTCAAGGACCTTGGAAACACTAACAGGCAGGGGGGGCATCTTGCTGATGTAGGCCTTGATTATGCCTAATACCCTGTCTTTCTCCATTCAGTCATCTCCTGATCTTTTGCAGTATTCAGTTCATTTTTGATTGTATCTTTTTACCCGAATTAATGTCCGGACAGAACAATGCGGGTCTTTATTTTTTTTTTAAATAAAATAGACTTACTATATCTTAACTTTATGCTTGATAGCAAGATAATTTTGGTGACAGGGGAAAATCTCCAAAGAAAAACCTATTGACAATGAAGTGATTATAGCTTATTATTAAAATTACCATTTTATTTTAGAGTTTTTAGAGTAATGTACTTTATGAGTAGCTTTAGTTAGGGTTCGTCCATTAAATGGATGGACTATAGTTAGGAAGGAGAAAAATAAATGACATCACCAAAAGAAGAAGAGAAAAA
The DNA here is from genome assembly GCA_003229375.1 of Nitrospirota bacterium. Lineage (GTDB taxonomy): Bacteria > Nitrospinota > Nitrospinia > SZUA-224 > SZUA-224 > SZUA-224. The sequence continues at coordinate 19,959 of QIDP01000172.1, read as the reverse complement.
ACCTGAGAAGAAGAAAAGACCCAAGATACCAAGGCAAGCTATGCCTGTCCAGGATCCGGCAGTAAGGATCAGAAACTTCAATGAAGTGCCATATGGTTATACCGAAGAATCAGCCAAACTTGAGAGCATCAGATGTATTCAATGCAAGAAGCCCTTCTGCATAGATGCCTGTCCTGTAAGGATAAATATCCCCGGGTTTATAAAAAAGATCAATGAAGGGGATATCCTCGAGGCAGCACGGATCATAAAGAAAGACAACTGCTTGCCTGCGATTTGCGGAAGGGTTTGTCCTCAGGAGGATCAGTGCGAACGGGTCTGCATAGTTGGTAAGAAAGATGCCTCTGTGGCAATAGGAAGACTGGAGCGTTATGTGGCTGATTATGAGGCTGAGCACGGGAAATTTGAGATGCCTGAGATGGCCCCCAAGACAGGCAGAAAGGTTGCTGTTGTCGGTTCAGGGCCAGGCGGGCTGGCATGTGCCGGGGAGCTGATAAAGATGGGGCATGATGTAACGGTCTTTGAGGCGCTCCATAAATCAGGAGGGGTATTGGTATATGGAATACCTGAATTCAGACTCCCCAAGGCGATAGTCCAGAGAGAGGTGGACTATCTTGCTAAGCTTGGTGTAGAGTTTAGGATGAACTTTGTTGTGGGAAAGATCAGGACAGTTGATGACCTGATAGAGAAAGACGGTTATGAGGCTGTATTTCTGGCAAACGGGGCCGGTCTGCCGGTATTTATGAATATCCCTGGAGAGAATCTCAACGGTGTTTACTCTGCCAATGAGTATCTCACCAGATCAAACCTGATGAAGGCATACAAGTTTCCGGATTATGATACCCCGATCACGAGGTGGAAGAATGTAGCTGTGATAGGGGGCGGGAATGTAGCAATGGATGCTGTTAGAACAGCCCTCCGTTTAGGCGCTGATAATGCATATATAATTTACAGACGTTCCCACAATGAGATGCCGGCTCGTAAGGAAGAGATAGAGCATGCCGAGGAAGAGGGTATACAGTTCCGGATGCTCACCAACCCCATACGGGTCCTTGGAGATAAGGATGGATGGGTAAGGGCAATAGAATGTATAAAGATGGAACTGGGAGAACCTGATGAATCAGGACGAAGACGGCCTGTTCCGATTAAGGGGTCAGAATTTGAAATAGAGATTGATGCTGTTGTGATGGCCATAGGAAGCGGATCGAATCCTCTAGTAGCATCATCTACCCCTGGTTTAAATGTAAATAAGTGGGGAAATATCATTGTTGACAGCGAGAACACCGGTAGAAGCAGTAAAAAAGGGGTATTCGCCGGAGGTGATATAGTGACAGGCGCAGCCACGGTTATCCTTGCAATGGGAGCAGGGAGGAATGTTGCTGCTGCTATAAATGAATATCTTGTCTATAAGGCTATAGGTTGGTAATAGGAGGTTTTACATGTATGAGATAGCAGAAAAAAAGGTATGGTCTGATGAGGTGCCGGGAGTAAAGGAATTTAAGATAAAGGCCCCTCTAATAGCAGAAAAACATCAAGCAGGTCAGTTTGTTATTCTTAGAATCGATGAGAATGGGGAGCGTATCCCCCTGACTATTGCCCATAAAGATCTCCGTAATGGCACCATAAATCTCCTTTTTCAGGAGGTGGGGAAGACTACAATGGATCTTGGAAGGCTCAAAAAAGGGGATTCTATTATGGATATTTCCGGGCCTTTAGGTACCCCTACACATGTAGAAAGATATGGTACAGTAGTTTGCATAGGGGGGGGGATCGGTGTAGCTCCGCTTCATCCTATTGCACAGGCCATGAAAGGGGCTGGAAATAATGTCATATCAATAATCGGAGTCAAAACAAAGAACATATTGATATATGAAGACCTTATGAATGCCACCAGTGATGAGTTGTTGATAACGACTGATGATGGCAGTTATGGTCATCATGGATTTGTAACTGATGAGCTTAAGAGTTTGATTGATGGTGAGAGGAAGATACCTATTGATCTGGTGGTGGCTATCGGCCCTCCAATCATGATGAAGATGGTCTGCCGGGTGACAGAACCCTATAAGATTAAGACTGTTGTTAGTCTTAATACCATCATGATTGATGGTACAGGTATGTGTGGTGCGTGCAGGGTCTCTGTGGATGGGAAAACAAGATTCGTATGTGTTGATGGTCCTGAGTTTGACGGTCATCAGGTAGACTTTGATGAGATGATGCAGAGACAGAGACAGTATTTAAAGGAGGAAAAGATAGCTGTAGAGACCTGTCAGCGCCAGTGTAGTAGATAACATCCCGAGACGGACACAGACATTTTGTTGGGCCGACTTGGTCCAACAAAAGATTCATTCCGCCATAGGCGGAAAAAAAGGTGTTGTGTCACATCTGACACAGTATTCAAAACTTCCTTTATAGCCTTTCTTTAAGAGACCTTCTAAAATTCCAAAAAAATCCTTGACAATATTTCTGCGTTTTGTTAGAATATAAGCATATTAAATTATTCCTACATTCGAATATCGCATACTCAAAACTTTAAAGAAGGCTCTGATTCAAAATGCTAAAAGAAAATGAGAGCAATATAGCTTGCAATAACTTAAAGTCAACCTGCAAAGAGAATGCAAGGTTATTTAAGATACTATCTAATCCTACAAGGCTCGAAATATTATGTCATTTGTTAATATATAAGGAGGTATGTGTAAAGAACTTATCAGAATTTTTAGGACGCAGACAACCAAATGTCTCGCAAAATCTTGCCCTCCTTCGTAACACCGGGATGGTCGATTTTGTCAGAAAAGACAATAGGATATGTTATTCCCTAAAGGATAAAAAACTTATAGGCATTCTTAAGATCCTGGCAAGTGAAAAATTAGAGGAGGATGATCTCCTTTATTCCCCGAGTTTAAGAGAAGGGGGATAAAAAGATATATAAGGCGTACTATAAATGATGACTGATATCCCAAGGATAGTAATTGCTGCAACACATGGTGCGGCAGGGAAGACTACACTGACATTAGGACTTATCGGGGCATGGCATAAGAAAGGGTTGAATATTGCCCCCTTTAAGAAGGGGCCGGATTTTATAGATGCCGGGTGGTTGGCTTGTGTTGCGGGGAAGCCGTGTTATAATCTTGATCTTTTCATGATGAGTAAAGAGCAGATACTCTCTTCTTTTATGGATAGGGTTAATCAGACTGATGTGGCAGTTATTGAAGGGAATCGAGGGCTATATGACGGTGTGGATCCAGAGGGGACTTATAGTACTGCAAGGTTAGCCAAATTACTTCAGGCGCCGGTAGTGCTGGTTGTAGATTGTACCAAAACTACCAGTACTGCTGCAGCGGTGGTTCTGGGGTGTCAGATGTTTGATCCGGATGTGGCCATCAAGGGTGTAATCCTGAATCAGGTCGCAGGGGATCGACATGAATCTGTTATTCGTAAAGCTGTAGAACGTTATTGCAATTTGCCTGTATTGGGGGTTGTACCAAGGCTAAGAGAGGATGATTTTCCAGAGAGACATATGGGGTTAATCCCTTATCCGGAACACCCAAGCATAGAGCGATCAATAACCTCCGCAATTGATGTAGCTGAAAGATATATAGATATAGATAAACTCTGGGAGGTGGCCGGAAGAGCTCCCCGGTTGAGGGTGTTAAAGGGTGTAACAAAGGCCGGGTCAGATAGAAGAAAGAGGCAGTTGCGTATAGGGGTGATTAGAGATTCTGCCTTCCAGTTTTATTATCCGGAAAATCTGGAGGAGCTTGAAAAATGTGGGGCCAGGTTGATAGAGATCAGTGCAATGAGCGAAAAAGAATTACCATCCCTTGATGCCCTGTATATTGGTGGTGGTTTTCCGGAGACTCATGCACAGAGATTGTCAGAAAACATCACTTTTAGAGATTCCCTTTATCAGGCAGTAGAAGATGGACTTCCTGTTTATGCTGAGTGTGGTGGTCTGATGTATCTATCGAAGGAGTTGATAGTTGATAATAGAACCTATCCAATGGTGGGTGTATTTGATGCAGTCTTTACGCTGGAGAAGAGGCCTCAGGGGCATGGATATACGGTTTTGGAAGCGGAAATGACCAATCCTTATTTTGCTGTTGGGACCAGGCTGAAGGGGCATGAGTTTCATTATTCCCGTCTCTCTTCTTTGAAAGAGGATAATAACACATATTTCGCTTTTAGGATGGAGAGGGGAAAGGGATTGTACGGGAAGAAGGATGGTTTATGTTATAAAAATGTCCTTGCTACCTATACCCATCTCCATGCGGCAGGAAATGGTGAATGGGCAGATGGGGTGATAGAACGCGCGATGGACTATACCTGTAAAAGGTCCGGAATCATAGTCTCAATAGAAGGTTGCCATGGCATTAAAGAAGCAAGTTGCCTTTCTGTGGGATGAATCCTTTCTATGGGGACTTATGGCGTTTAGGGTATTGAGAAGGCTCTCCTTGCCCTTTGATATAGTCACGGCAGCAGAGATAGGAGCAGGATGTTTGGCCGGATACAAGATGCTCTTTGTCCCCGGTGGATGGGCTATCGATAAGAGTCGGGCCCTGAAAGAGGAAGGAAAGGAAGAGATACGGAAATTTATTAAGAAAGGGGGTAGTTATCTAGGTTTTTGTGGGGGAGCAGGTTTGGCCTTGCAGGTAGAAGAAGGGCTTTCCCTGTTGTCTGTAACTAGAAAACAGCCTGAGAAGAGGGTCCCAAATTTTAGCGGAAGGATAAGGACATTCCGTGAAGATGGTGATCATCCAATATGGAAAGGCGTTTCCGGGGATAGTGCCTTTCATGTATGGTGGCCGGGGCAATTTTCGATCCTGGATCCGAATAGAGTAAAGGTATTAGCATCTTATAGTGAGCCAGAGTCAGACTTTTTTGTTGCTGACCTAAAGGCGGATGACATAACAGATTGGGAGCGATGGGAAAAGAGTTATGGGATTAATCTAAATCCCGGGAGGCTAAAGGGAGAACCGGCTATCCTGGAGGGAAGATACGGGAAAGGGAGAGTGATTCTGTCATATCTTCATCTGGAGACACCGGGGGATCGAGCAGGTCAGGCAGTATTGATAAACCTTTGGCAATATCTGGTTACCGGAGATAGGGTTGAAGAAGTTGAAGAATCGATTGATGATATTCAAGATAGTACCGCGGAGATTTTTAAAGGTCCATTAGCCCCGGGAACTATTAGACGGGTCCAAGAGATGGAAAGACTCGCATCTGAATTTATCGATTTTGGTCAGAGAAACTTTTTATGGTTCTGGCGTAATACATGGCTTCTGCAGTGGCGAAGAGGTATCAGGGGACTTGAATATAGCACGGCTTATCTCCTTATCAGAGAAATCTCAGCGCTTCTTAGGTCTCTGGAAGGGCAGTTCAATGAAAGATATCCCATGAGGATGTGCGGGAAGAATTCCTTAGAAGAGGGGATAGAGAATCTGCAAGAGAAGTATTTATCATTTTTGAGGAATGCCAGGGAACTCTTGATGGAAGAGCGTTATGCAATGAATTTCGGGTTGATAAGTTGGGAAGTTGCGGATCATTCTCGAATGCATTTACTTCGCAAGAAACTTTTTGGTAAGACAAGACATCATGCTGGTATGTTCAGAGAACTCCTCGATCAGATTGATGCAGTGCTTTTACCCATGCTGAGAAAGACAGCGGGATTACACCCGGTCACGGATTCTCAGTTTAATATACATTAAAGGGTAAGATACTGGATCATAATAATTATTAAGGAGGTGGTAATAGATTTACTTAAAAATGCAGGATTAAGGTTTACAAGGTTACCATTAGATTAAAAGGCAAAATGTCTTTTAGTTAACTAAATAAAGAAGGAGAATATTAAAATGGGAGATTTTATAGAAGTCGGTGATAAAAAGATTGATGTTGATGAGGATGGGTTCATACATAAATGGGACGATTGGAGTGAGGATGCGGCAAATGTGCTTGCCAAGACAGAGAATGTAGATGAACTGACAAAAGAGCACTGGGTAGTAGTCAATTATCTTCGGGAATATTATACCCAGTACAAGATCGCGCCTATGATCAGACTCGTTCTCAAAGAGACTGGCAAGAGGTTAGGACAGGAGAAGGCAGTATCTAATAAATATATCTACGAGCTGTTTCCAAGCGGTCCTGCAAAAGGGGCCTGCAAGATAGCAGGTTTACCAAAACCAACAGGATGTGTATAAGATTTGGGTTAAAAGTTGCGAGTTTAAATTAACCCGCAACCCGTCACGGAACAGCGGGTTAAAACTCGCAATTTGCAACTCGTTAGTGGTTAGCGAACGAAGCTAAGGGAGTAAGATTATGATCAATATTCTTGCGTATATAGCAGTTGTTATTTTTGTAGGGGGTTTTATCTGTAAAGTCTGGATATGGAGTAGGATCCCGGCACCATTAAAGATAGTGAGTACCCCCGGACCTATAACATTCCCCGGGGTTATATTAAGGATGGCGAGTGAGGTGTTTTTATTTAGAAGCCTGTTTAGAGGGAATAAGTTACTATGGTTAGGAGGGTGGATATTTCATATATCCTTTCTTTTTATTGTATTACGCCATCTAAGATACTTTTTTTACCCTGTTCCTGCCTGGATAATGGGCCTGCAGACTATAGGTATTTATGCAGGATATATTATACTATTGCCGTTAGTATATCTTCTAATCAGAAGGAGGACAGTAGATCGTAATAGCTATATCTCCAACCCTATGGATTATATCACCCTTATTCTCATCATAGTTATAGCATTCACAGGAATACTTATGAAGCAATATATCAGGGTTGATCTGGTAGATGTCAAGGCCTTTATCCTGGGTTTCTTAACACTGCACCCAACCATTGGTCCGGGCAGTGTATTGTTTTTGATACACTTTTTGTCTGTTTTGCTTTTAATTATATATTTCCCGTTTAGTAAGCTTATGCATGCGGGTGGAATATTTTTTAGTCCGACAAGAAACCAGAGAGACACTGCAAGGGAAATAAGGCATATAACTCCATGGAGTAATATATAATCTTTAAAAAAGGAGAGATAAAGGTGAGTGATGAGAAGATTGAGGCTCCTATTTTAACAGGAAGTATTACTGTACCAAAGATAAAAGAGAATGCATCTGTAAATCAGAAGTGTCATCATGCAACAGAAAAGCATATGGAAAAATTAGGATTTCCTATTGTCAAGCCTGTTGACTGGAAGGAGAAGGCACTCAAAAAGATGAAAGAGCTTTTAAAGAAATACCGTTCTCTTAAGCTCTATCTGGATATATGTGTAAGATGTGGTTCTTGTGCTGATAAGTGTCACTATTTTCTGGGTACAGGTGATCCTAAGAATATGCCTGTTGCAAGGCAAGAGCTGTTAAGAAAGGTCTACAAAAAATATTTTACAGTCGAGGGTAAGGTATTAGGGGGATTGACTAATGCAGAGGAACTGACAGACGAGGTTTTAGAGGAGTGGTATACATATTTTCATCAGTGTTCTCAATGCAGACGTTGTTCGGTCTTTTGTCCGTATGGCATAGATACTGCCGAGATATCAATGGCTGCAAGAGAGATAATGGATTCTATTGGTGTTGGACAGAAGTATTGTAATGAGGTGCTTGGAAAGGTTTATGATATAGGAAACAATCTCGGGATGCCAGGACCTGCACTCAGGAATACCCTTGATTTTTTTGAAGAAGATATTCAAGAGGTAACAGGGGTTGATGTAAAACTTCCATTGGATGTAGAAGGTGCCGAGGTTCTTTTGGTTAGCCCGTCTGCTGACTTTTTTTCCTCTCCTCATGTTGACTCATTGGTTGGCTATGCCAAGGTATTTCATAAGGCCGGGATCAGTTGGACACTTAGCTCGTATGCCTCTGAGTTTGCCAACTTCGGGATGTTTATAGGCAGCTATTCTGTCATGAAGAAGGTAGCGACAAGGATACTGGATGAGGCAAGAAGACTTAAGGTAAAAAGGATTATAGTTGGTGAATGCGGTCATGCGTGGAGGGTTGCCTACAGTTTCTGGAATACATTGATTGGCCCATTTGATTTCTTAGATCCAAGGTATCCTGCCCCGCAGCATATCTGTGAGTTTACACTCGATCTGGTAAATCGTGGTGCCATTAAGCTTGACAAGTCTGCAAACGATGAATTTACGGTTACATATCACGATTCCTGTAATGTGGCACGGGCAACCAGAATGGGTGATAAACCTGGAGGGCAGTTTGAGATTCCAAGGGCATTGATCAGGGCATCTTGTAATAAGTTTTTTGAAATGCCTGACAATGTTAACAGGGAGAGGACCTTCTGCTGCGGCGGCGGCGGCGGTTTGCTGACAGAGGAACTCATGGATCTGCGCGTAAAAGGAACGCAGCCAAAGGCCCAGGCGCTTAAGGATCTGATGGAGAGCCATCAGGTAAACCTCATGGTCATGATCTGTGCCATATGTAAGGCGCATTTTACCCACATATTACCTTACTATGATATACCAATGGAGGCAGTTGGAGGGATTCATCAGCTTATTGGAAGGGCAATAGTCCTTTAGGCTAAGAGGAGGGAATAATGAGAAGATTGCGAGTTAGTGGTAGTGGTTCCAGATTGCCAGCTTTTATATTGCTCTGTGTGATAGTTTTAATAATGCCAGCTTGTGTAAGGGAAAATGTAGAAAAACCTGAGCTAAATGGAAAAGGACCTTTAGCAATAAAGATGGAGGAAGGCATCCCGGCGCCGGAATCCCATATACCTGCTGACCTGTGGAGAAAGAATCATATGGTTGGCTTAGATAACAAGGAAGAGTGTATGGGGTGTCATAATCCAGAGACATCTTGTAATAATTGTCATAAGTATGTTGGTGTAAAGTTGGTTGAGGGCTAGGATATGATTCAAAAGACTCTTGATGTTTTGGGGTGAACCCTATAAGCAGGGAAGGGGGTGATGAAGGGAAAAAGGGGAAGACCTGATTGATCGGGCCCCTCAAACTAACTGATAAATGCTTTTAACTCAAATCCCGGTTTACTTGATAGCAGGGGTTGAAGAAAGGAGATTTTATAATGGCTGATGAAAAGGAGAGAAAGACTCCTCTTTTAGATGAGCTGGAAAAGGGCCGATGGCCCAGTTTTGTAACAGATTTGAAGAAGATAGCAGAAAGGAAACCAATGGTTAAGGACCTATTAGGCCAGCTTGAGCTTTCCTATAAAGAAAAAAAGGGACATTGGAAGCATGGTGGTCTGGTAGGTGTCAGAGGATATGGTGGTGGTGTTATAGGAAGGTATTCAGATTTGCCGGAACAATTCCCGGATGTAAAGATGTTTCATACTACCCGTGTTAACCAACCCTCCGGATGGTTTTATACTACAAAGGCATTAAGGGAGTTATGTGATATCTGGGATAAATATGGTTCAGGTCTAACCAATGTGCATGGGTCCACCGGAGATTTTGTATTTTTAGGATCCAATACAGATGTATTAGAATCTATTTTTACTGATTTGTCAAAGGCAGGATGGGATCTTGGGGGATCAGGGTCTGATGTGAGGACACCGAGCTGCTGCAACGGCCCTGCACGTTGTGAGCTTGCATGTTACGATACCCTGGATATGACATATGATTTAACAACGACATATCAGGATGAGCTGCATAGGCCTGCATTTGTCTATAAGTGGAAATTCAAGATGGCGGGATGTCCCAATGACTGTGTTGCATCTATTGCAAGATCTGATCTGGCTGTTATAGGAACATGGCGGGATAATATCCGTATTGATCAGGCTGCGGTCAAGGAGTATCTTGATAATGGGTTAGATATAACATCTGATGTAGTTCTGAAGTGTCCTAACCAGTGTATAAGGCTTGAGGGGAATGAGCTCAGTATAAAGAATGAAGACTGTGTCAAATGCATGCACTGCCTGAATGTCATGTCAAAGGCACTTCGCCCGGGTGAAGATAAAGGTGCAACTATCCTTATCGGCGGGAAGGCTCCAATCATGGAAGGCGCCTTGCTCTCTTCAGTATTGGTTCCATTTATGAAGATGGAGAAACCCTATACCGAGTTTAAAGAACTTATTGAAAGTATATGGGAGTTCTGGGATGAATATGGAGTTGCCAGAGAGAGAATAGGGGAATGTATCCAGCGGGTAGGATTGGGGAACTTTGTCGAGGCTATAGGGCTTGAGCCGATACCTCAGATGGTTTCGCAGCCCAGAGATAATCCTTATATATTCTATGAGGAGTACTTTGAAGAAGGTGATGAGGAAGAATAGCCTCAGGCTTTAGCCTGAGATTGGGGCGAAAAATACTTAATTAAGAGGAGGTATTATTATGACAACCGAGGAAAGAAAGACCGATATTGGTCCACCAAATTATGAAAAATTTTTACACCCAATTATCAAGGAAAATTATGGTAAGTGGAAATATCATGAGACATTAAAACCCGGGGTATTGGTTCATGTGTCTGAAACAGGTGCAAGCATTTATACTGTGCGGGGAGGGTCTCCCAGACTTGTCAGCGTTGACTTTATTCGCATGATCTGTGATCTGGCAGATAAATACTGTGATGGGTATCTGAGATTCACCAGCAGAAACAACATAGAGTTTCTTCTTGCAAATAAAGAGAATATCGATCCCCTTATAGGTGAGCTGAATTCAAATGGTATCCCTGTGGGAGGGACGAATAATGCAATTTCAAATATCGTCCACACTCAGGGATGGGTACACTGTCATTCTGCAGCAACAGATGCCTCCGGTCTGGTCAAGGCAGTTATGGATGAGTTGTACGACTATTTCACGACTATGAAATTACCTCATAAGCTAAGGATTGCCGTTGCATGTTGTCTGAATATGTGCGGAGCTGTTCACTGTTCCGATATTGCCATACTCGGAATACATAGAAGGCCCCCTAATATTAATCACGAGGCACTGAAGAATATGTGTGAGGTTCCAACAACCATCTCTTCCTGTCCTACTGCGGCTATAAGGCCGGCAACGGTCGAAGGGATTCAGTCTGTAGAGGTAGATGAGGATAAATGTATGTATTGCGGCAATTGTTTCACTGTATGTCCTGCGATGCCTATTGCCGATCCTCTTAATGATGGTATCTCTATATGGGTTGGTGGAAAGGTTTCAAATGCCAGGACCGAGCCTATGTTTACAAAACTGGCAATACCTTTTATCCCGAATAATCCACCTAGATGGCCGGAAGTGACCGGTGCGGTTAAGAATATCGTAGAGGTATATGCCAAACATGCGAGAAAGTATGAAAGGGTAGGAGAGTGGATAAGCAGGATCGGTTGGCCAAAGTTTTTTGATCTGACAGGTCTTGAATTTACCAAGTACCATATTGATGATTTCAAACATGCTGGTACAACTTATAGAAAAACAACTCAAATAAGACACTAAGAGGGGGCGATGATATGGCAGACAAAGTATCACTGGAAGAAATAGGGGAAGCGATGTATAAGATGGTAGAGGAATTCGCAGGCAAGAAAAAGTTTAAGCCCGGTGAACTTGGAAAGGAGATGATTGCACAATTCGGCGAGGATAGAGTAACTAAGAAGGATTGCAAAGAGGCATTAAAGTTACTTATGAATTCCGGCAGGCTGGTGTACGGTTACTATGGTGGGACATCTGTAGAGATACCGCACGTAGAAGGGGCTGCAAAAGATGCGGGTGAGAAGTAGTTAAATTAAGATCAGGTAGCCGCAGGCTTTTAGAACCGTTGACTGTAATCTGAAAGATGCGGCTACTTTTTTTAGCTTAAGTGATTTATAGACAAAGGTGGTTCCACTGCAAAAATCTCAAAAACAGGGTAGCCGCAACCTTTAGGTTGCGTAACTGGTTGATTTATAGCAAATTTTATCGCAGGCTAAAGCCTGCGGCTACCAATTTCGGGGTTTTTGCAGTAGAGTCAATTTTCAATGCTTAACTTTCAATAAATTTGTCAAAACTTAGGAGGAAGAGATTATGGCTTTGGTAGCTAAAAAGAAGGTCAAAAAGATGGGGATGCGTATTGGAGGACGCGGAAGGGGGAGCGCTGAGACCTCTAATTTAAGACCGAAATATACACCTAAAACACCACCATGTATAGATACCTGTCCCAGCAGTGTAGATATAAGAGCGTATTTAACTACAATTGCTCAGTCTGAATCGTATGGCAGATCATTCGAGGAATCGTTTGAAAAGGCATGGTATATGTTAACGGACAAGAATCCCTTTCCTGCGGTATGTGGAAGGGTGTGTCCACATCCATGTGAAAAGGAATGCAATAGAAATCACTTTGACGAGGCAGTGGCTATTAATAGCATGGAGAGATTTATCGGTGATTATGGTATCAAGAATAAGTTGCAATATAAAAAGATAAATGAAGACACCTATACAGAAAAGGTAGCTGTGATCGGGGCCGGTCCTTCCGGGCTTTCATGTGCCTATCAATTAGCCAGACAAGGATATCCTGTAACAGTATTTGAAGGGTTTGCAAGACCCGGAGGTATGCTATGGTATGGAATCCCGCGTTACCGTCTTCCACAAGAGATTTTGGATGCCGAGATAAATGCTATCTTAGATCTGGGGATTGAGATAAAATATAACACAAAGATCGGAAAAGATGTCTCATTTGAAGATCTGCAAAAGGAGTATAAAGCAATCTACTTAGCTATAGGCGCTCAAAAAGGGTGGGATTTAGGCATTGAAGGTGAAGATGCACCTAATGTTCTTAGTGGTGTTGAGTATCTGAACAGGATTAATTCAGGGGAAAAGGTAGACGTAGGGGACAAGGTAATTGTAATAGGTGGTGGTAATACAGCCATAGATGCGGCAAGGGTTTCACGGAGATCAGGTGCTGATGTGACAATCCTATATAGAAGAACAAGGAATGAGATGCCTGCTGATGAATTTGAAATAATAGAGGCTGAAGAGGAAGGAATCCATTTTGAATATCTGGCCGCACCTGTTGAGATATCGAGTAATGGGAATAAAGCAACTGGAATGAAATGTATCAGGATGGAGTTAGGAGAACCGGATGAATCAGGCAGAAGAAGACCGGTACCTATAGAAGGGTCTGAATTTAGTGTGGAGTCTACAACTATTATTCCAGCCATAAGTCAGGCAGTTGACTTTGAAGGGATAGAACAGTTTAAGAATGAAAAGGGGTGGATATCTACTAATGGGGGTTGTGAGACCGGGATAAAAGGTGTCTTTGCCGGCGGGGATGTCACAGTACAGCTTGGAATTGCTACCCAGGCTATTGGTCTGGGCAGAAAGGCTGCTGAGGCTATTGATGATTACCTGAGAGGAAGGGAGTCCAAAGATGTCGATTCTCTCCCGATTGTTCGACATACCCAAATGAATTTTAACCACTATAAAAAATCACCCCGGGTGAATCCAGCGAGTCTGCCACCCGGTGAACGGCTGAATAATTTTAAGGAGGTATCCTTTACTATTGAAGGATCCCAACCTACAGAAGAGTCCATAAGGTGTTTGAGTTGTGGTATGTGCTTTGATTGTGATAACTGCTTTACTTACTGCTCTGATAGCGCTGTTAAGAGATTACCAAAAGGTCAGCATTACGAGTTCAAATTAGAGACCTGTCAGGGATGTAAAAAATGTGCTGAAGAGTGTCCTTGTGGTTATGTTGATATGCTTTAGTGCTTTAGTATAAGAAGAAAGGAGGTATGATTTTTTTCAATGTTTGAGATAATAATAGATAAGGATAAATGTGACGGGCAAGGCGAGTGTGCTGATATATGCCCAACCGAATCACTCGCTGCAAATAATGGAAAGTGCGAGGTAGTAAGCGCAGAGGAATGTGTTGGTTGTATGAGCTGTATAGAGGTCTGTTCTGTTCAAGCTATCACTGTAACAGAAACAGAAGAGTAGGACATATGAGATTGGGAGCGTGAGGTATTCATACCCCGCTCCCTATAATCTACTTTTTAATTCACTGACTTCATTATATAAATTTCCCAATAATCTTTCTCATCATTCTTAACAGATTCCATAGGATAACCCTTTTTCTTGCAATAAGTCGGGATCTCCTTAGTCACAGAAACCGCTGAATCGCATAGAACCTTTAGTACCTCTCCATCGTTCATCTTTTCCGTGGTCTTTTTAGTCAGGACCATCGGGTAAGGACAGACTCTCCCTACGACATTCAGCTCTTTTGCTGGTTTGACAGTTTTTATATCTATTTCTGACATTTTACTTTAATTCCCTCCTTTATAATTTTCTACTTTTACCTGAAAATTTCCTTTCACCCTCTCACACGGACAAACAAGTTTGTCCGTGCCACCCCCGCAGCACTGGTTTACATTCCCCTTTGTGCCGATTTGCCGGCATGGTGTTTCCCTTTTCTTAAAAGAACATAAGATGGTCGCACCCCTCATCCATCTCCTTTAATATCTCTTCAAAGGTAACCACATTCAAATCCATATCTGCTCCTAAATCCCTGCCATCCACCAATCTTTCTTCCTGTATACCAAGTCTCTCCATGTCCTCTTTGCAAACAAGTATCTTCATATCACCTGTTAACTGAATCTTTAGGTGCTGGTCAGTGCTTACTATACCGTAGATTTCCTCGGCTTTCTGATCTTTAATACAATTCAAAACACCATCACCCACATAGGCCAATGTAGGCTCCACTTCTTCATCAATATGCATGTCTGCTGTATAGCACGACATCGCGTGTGTAATAGCAAGCTTTGGATTCTCACTCTTATATGGGGGTCTTTGTACCACAAACAATATTTTATTTGACATCTTATTCAACTCCTATATGTAATACTCTATCACTTTTTGCTGCCTTTGCTACATACCAATCCATGCCGATAAAGGTTATATCCTCAATTACATCCCCGGCATGTATTCCCCTTCCCTCAGAACATGCCTCACATGCTCCGACCTGTACACCCTTCTCCTGTAAACTCTTTATTTTTTCTATAAGATAAGAGTAATCCAAGAATTCCTTCTGTCCCTTTTGTGCAAGAATAGTCGCATTGCCAGAAAGCCAGAGATTTACATTGTGCCCCTTATCTGCGGCAGCCTCTGACAGCTTAACGGCAAAATCGAGATTCATTGAGCCAATAAGGGAAGAGAATACCCCGATTGTTAATGTTCCCATTCGTATTACCTCCTCCTATAACCATGCAAGCTTATCATAGTCATTCATTATGTGATCTGCTATGTCACTATATGTGACCACCTTTACATTACTGTCTACTTCATCCGTTGAAAACCCTCTTGTCTGTAAGTCTTCTGAGAGTACATAGTAGTCCGCCCCCTGCTTTTGTAAGACAGGTGAAGGCTCCCCCTTTTCTTTAATAATAGCATGATAAATACCATTACTAACCAAAAATATACCGAGCTTTTCCGCCTTTAATCTAAAAAGCACGTCATGATTTCCTCTCAGCTCACTATAGAAGACACCAAGTTTCATATCATCACCTCCTTAATTAGCATTATAAAAAATTATAGTAGCATTAAGGGACAGCTATGTCAACTAAAAAATCCCTCAAAAAATATCTTTATAGTTCATATAGATTATCATCATAAGTTAGTCCTGATATAGGTCTTTGTAATCCTTGAGACCCCTCTTCTTCCAAAATATCACCCATCTCCTCCTCTATTTTTTCCGGATCCTCTCCTGCCTCTAACCTTTTAATAGCTTCCATCATTCCAGCCCCCGGATCCTGTCCACTTATATCGCAGAGTTTATGCATAAATTTACCTATCTGCCCGGGATCATTTTCATCTAGAGAGTCCATTTCATTCATAAGCCTTTCCATCTTACGAAGTGTCCCAGGATCATTAAGGTCAGGCATTTCCGGCATTTGCTCTTCACCCCTGATCTCTTTTGTGGAAGAACGAATCGCATACGACCTTGATATCAACTTTTTCATATTCTCACTGTCACATTTAGGACATTTTGGTTCCCTTTTCTCTCCCTGGTTTTTGACCAGAAAATTAAAGACTATATTACACTCATGACAAAGATATTCATAAACCGGCATAAAATCCTTTCCCCCTTCCTCATAAAATCTCTATATTTCCTCATTGACTGTAAAAAAGAAAGTACTACCCTTACCTTTTTCAGACTCTACCCACACCTGACCACCATGAAGCTCGATTATTCGCTTAACAATGGTAAGGCCAATACCTGTTCCCTCTATTTTTTTGGGGTATGGAAGTCTCTGGAATATACCGAAGATTTTATCGTGATATTTTTTCTCTATTCCAATGCCATTGTCCTTCACGAAGAATATCTGTTCCCCCTTATCTTCTTTAACATCCACCTCGATATATGGAGTTGGATTATCTTCACCAATATACTTGATAGCATTGTCCATCAGATTGTCGATCACCTGCCCCAATCGCTTCTTCACACCAAATATGTAAGGGAGGTCTTTTGGAACCTTTACCTTGATACCGCTATCATTAATCCTGGAGTTCATAGAACTCAAAGAGTCGGCTACAAGTTCACCAAAGGAGACCATGGTCTTTTTCCCGGTAAGACGTCCTATGCGGGATAGATTCAGCAGGTCGTTTATCAGGGACTCCATCTTTTTTACACTTTTAGTAATACGTGTCAGATACTTTTTACCATCCTCACCCATGACATTGCCGAAGTTTTTGTAGAGCAGATTGATAAACCCTCCTATAGTTACAAGGGGGTTTTTGAGATCATGTGAGACAGTGAAGACAAAAGAATCCAGTTCACGGTTCCTTGCAGAGAGTTCAGCAAGAAGCTTCTGTTGTTGTTGTTCAGTCTCCTTTCGTTTAGTGATGTCTGTAAAAGAGACAATTGTACCCTTGGATGGATCATTAGGATATATAGCTACTGCAGTGTTGATGCACGTCATCAATGTACCGTCCTTGCGACGATGTTCTATTTCCAGAATAAATCTACCATATTGCCGCAGCCTGTCAAAGGCCTTCTTGCTGATCTCTTTATATCTCTTTTCATCCGAGGGGCAGCAAATCAATTGCAGATCATTTCCCTCCAATTCCGAACGCTCGTAACCAAGCATTTCACATAGGGCATCATTTACCCATTCTATCTTGTTGTTTCGCGCAAAAAGGATACCTGTACCGACTACAGATAGAATAGCATTCATTTCGTTCTGCTGTCTTAATCTTTCTAATTCTAACCGCATCTCTCTGAATTTTTTGGAATAGACCTCTGTTGAATTTGCGATCATGGAGAATGGCGCGGTCAAGGGGCTATCTCTTGTTTCCTCCGGTTTAAGCGTTAATAACCAACCTTGTATTGTTTTATCAAAGGAGGATAAAGGTTGTGGTATGACCTTATAAGTGAGAGATTTTCCTTCGCCAGAGGAGAAACTAAGCCATACCGGAACAGATGCCCCGGATTTTAGTACGTTAGTAAATCTGGGAAGGTCTATCTCCCTTGAATCAGGTGTCAAAAAATCCCGTAATCTTTGTCTATGTCTATTATTCTTCATATCCTCTATCCCAAACTCCTTTCGGGCGCATCTATTTGCATAAAGAAATCTCCCTTTTCCATCAATAACCAGCAAAGGAGGTGGTAATTCTCCGGAAACTATAAATTCAAGTGTATTGCTCATAACGATATTCCTCCCTCAGGAAAGTATTCAATTCCATTTACCTTGGCCGTCTCCTCGGTTTGACAAATATAAATTACCACGCGGCATTCAGGGTCTCCATCAGCAATGGATGATTCCTTGACAACTTTTGCATAACCAAGGTTACGTGCTGCAATGCCGCCAAATACGGCTGCTGTTACCATACATAGCGATGAATGCCCTTTTACTTCTTTCTGAAATGGACAGATCCGGTTCCCCAGAATGATTTTATCCTTTGTCAACTTGTATAGATAAAAGTCACCCCGGATACGTTTTTTAAAGTCAATAAGGACATCAGTCACCTGTTCGGCATTCAGAGTCTCTACCTTAATGGCTTTTTTGTAGATCTCCTCAATCCATTTGCCCATCTCCATCCCGACAAGGCTGATATATCCCTTTGCCTGATCCATTCCAACATACTCCTGAAGCATACCTGCCAATTCACGGATCAGACGCCTTGTAAAGATATCCCGGTTAATCTTTATATTTAATTTGTCTGGTCCGGACATTGCTCAAATTCCCTTAGGCTCTGTAAAGGTTATTATTTTTCAGAGCCTTAATTAAAAAAAACTGATTTATAGCTCCATATTTTTTGAAACAGCAGAAATAGTATACTATATTAATTGCTAATCTGCAATTTTTTAGTTTGGTCAGCTGTGATTCAGACAGTGAAAAAAAAGAGGTTGTAATCTTTTCCTGATTTTTGTATTATTATTTCAGAAAATACATAAAGAGGATGTATCCATTTTAACTTATCAAAGACAAATAGAATTTGAAATGGTGAGAAGAATATTTTGATAATTCAGTGTGATTCCGTGAATATCCGTGGTGAACTATAACTGAAAATGAAGCGCTTCAAATTGATATGTCTGCTAATATTATTTTTCACTTTTTACCTACAGCTATATCCACTATATTCACAGGAGTTAGAAGATAATAACTGCCTTTCTTGTCACACAAATAATACTTCTGCTATACAAGAAAAACCACCCCATTTGATTGATAAAGAAGTTTTAGAGTCTTCTGTTCATCAGGATTTGGACTGCATTTATTGCCACAGTGATATAAAAGAGGTTCCACACAAAGAAGAATTAAAAAAGGTTGACTGTTCACAATGTCATTATGATACATCAGAAGAGTTTGCTAAAAGTATCCATGGCGAATCAGGTAAAAAAAGTATCCAGGATTTGCCAGCATGCACTGACTGTCATGGAAAACATGACATCTACGCCAAAACAGATACAAGGTCTTTAGTGTATCATATTAACATCAATGAAACCTGCATAAAATGCCATGGCGATCCAAAGATTATAGAGAGGCATCCACTGCCATCTCCAGGGTTTGTTAAAAGATACCGCGAAAGTGTACATGGAAGATGTCCTGATATAAGCAGGGAACCTGAGTGTGCTACATGCTCGGATTGCCATGGTAGCCACGATGTGTATGCCGCTTCTGATCCAAGATCAAAAATTTTTCATGGCAATGTTCCAAATACCTGTAGAAAATGTCATAAAGATATTAGTGAAGTGTATTATCGCAGCGTTCATGGTAAAGCGATAAAGTCTGGTATCAAAGAGGCAGCAGTTTGCACGGATTGTCACGGAGAACATACAATTCAAGCCTTAACTGATCCAAAATCATCGGTATACAAAGGAGCAATTTCTAAAACCTGTTCAGCCTGTCATGATTCAGAAAAGATTGTCATGAAGTTTGGTCTCTCTACTGACCGTGCGAAAAGTTTTTACGATTCCTATCATGGGCTTGCGTTCCGCGGGGGAGATTTGAGTGTGGCTAATTGTGCATCCTGTCATGGATGGCATGATATTCTTCCATCGTCTGCCCCTCAATCATCCATCCATCCCAAAAACCTGCCGCAAACCTGTGGAAAATGCCATCCTGCTACCAAAACAGGTTTAATTATAGGAAAAGTCCATGTAATGGAAAAGGCAGAAGAACATTTTCTATTAAGGTTTTTCAGGGATTTTTATCTTGTTTTGATTCCTCTGGTTATTGGAGCGATGATGATTAATAACCTTGCAGACTACTTTCGAAAGCTGATTACTTCAACCTCCTTGACCCATTCACCCACACAAAGGGAGTACCGGATATTGAGAATGAACTTAAACGAACGAATCCAGCATGGAATTTTGTTGTCAACCTTTATTGTGCTTGCTTATAGTGGTTTTGCATTGAAATATCCTGACACATGGTGGGTAATTCCGTTTAACCTTTTGGGTGGAGAATCTATGCGTAAGGCAGTCCATCGCTGGAGTGCGTTTGTTTTTATTCTTAACAGCATCTATCACCTATGTTATATAAGCCTGTTTAAAAGTATTCCATAATATATGGGTTAAAATTCCTTATTGCCTTGATTTGTGCTTAAAAATTGGTTTCACAGCTATA
>QIDP01000167.1 GCA_003229375.1 Nitrospirota bacterium | reverse complement strand
AAGAGAAGGATGGAGCAGTGATTGCCCTTGATTTTTCAGAGATAGGGATAATTGACTATTCCTGTGCTGATGAGATAGTTGCAAAACTCATATCGAGGCTCCTCAGCGGTGAATATGGAAATAGATACATCATGTTAAATGGCCTTAATGAGAATCAGAAGGAAAACATAGAGGTTGCACTTGAGAGGAAGAGGCTTGCTGTGATAGCAGAGATGAGAGATGAGGAGAAGATACTCCTTGGCAGTCTTAATAACTATCTTAGAGAGACCCTGAATTTTATTCTTGAAAAGGGAAGGATTATATCTAAGGAATTATCAGAAGCCATGAATCTTGAGGCCAATACAAGCGGGACAAGGCTCTTAAATCTCCATAAGAAACGGCTTGTTAAAAGGACAGAAGAGATAAGAGGCGGAGCAAGGGTATGGATTTATGGGCTATTATTATAGATATTAGGTAACCGGTCACGGTTTGAAATTGGAAATTGGAAATTTGTGTTATCATATTTTTGTGCTGTTGATAAATGCATTCAACATTGGATCAAGTTTTTCAATTACTATTTTTTCTAATTTCCATTTTCAAATTTCAGTGTTCTGTGAATAGTTACCCAATCATTATCTTGAAGATGAAGAGCGAACCTATCTTTAACAATTCCCTGCAAAGCCAATTTTATTCGTGCTTTTTCTGGCATGATATGGTATAAGATTATAAAAACTCTACGCAAAGGAAATCCCTTTAACTTTAAGGGGTTGTACAAATCTCAGGGACGTTAATTACACAAGGCTATCTTATCCCGCTATTCGGGGACTAATAACGCAGTGTAAGTCATATGGAAATCTAACCTCCCCTTTAATAAAGGGGGGTAGGGGGATTTTCAGAGGAAAGATGAGGGGATAACGGTTATATGTTTAAAAAGTATAGTCAATTATTCATTTCAATATTATTTATAACAGATATAGGGGTAGTGGCAATCTCGTGGCTGCTTGCTTATTATATAAGATTTCATATCGAGATAATACCTATCACCCTGGGTATTCCCCCTGTTGAACACTATATCAAGTTGCTCCCCTTTATAGTGGCTATCTATGCCGTCACCATGAAGGTATTAGGTCTTTATCAACCAATCAAAGGAAGATCAAGGGTTATTGAATTTTACAATATCCTAAAGGTCACCTTTATTTCTATTTTACTTATAACAGCCGCAACATTCTTCTACAGAGAGTATTCCTATTCCAGAATAGTAGTGGTCTATTTCTGGCTGATCAGTATCATATCCTTGATGTTGTCGCACACACTGAGCAGAAAGGTGTTGCAGATACTGAGACACAAAGGCTATAATCTCAAACATATACTCATTGTTGGCGCAGGGGATCTGGGTAAGAGAGTGGCAGAGAAGATAGACCTGTATCCGGAGATAGGATTCAAGATAGTGGGCTTTCTTACCGATCATCCTGAAAAGGTCGGATCAAGCATCATGGGTTATACTGTTTTGGGGCATCTAGTGGATGTCAAGAAGGTGGTTAAGGAAAAATCGGTTGATCAGTTATTTGTTGCCCTTCCTTTAAATGCCCATCAAAGGCTGGAGAATGTCCTTGTATCCCTGGGGAATGATATGGTTGACGTAAAGGTTGTACCCGATCTCCTTAGATTTATGCGTTTAAATCCCGGGATCGAGGATTTGGATGGGCTGCCGGTGGTGAGTCTTACCGAGGGTCCTTTATTAGGGTGGAACAAGGTTATAAAAAGGGGAGGGGATATCCTCCTTGCATTACTATCTATTATCATTCTCTCTCCTCTTATGTTGTTTATTTCGGTAGTAATAAAAATGACCTCAAACGGGCCTATCCTCTATAGACAGGAACGTATGGGACTGGATGGTAAGCGATTTCATATGCTGAAGTTTCGTTCCATGAAGGTAGATGCAGAGGAAAATATAGGTGCTGTATGGGCAAAAAAAGGTGATGAGAGGAGGACAAAGACCGGGGCATTCTTAAGGAGGATGAGTCTGGATGAACTGCCGCAGTTATTCAATGTATTGAAAGGGGATATGAGTCTTGTAGGACCACGTCCTGAACGACCGGTTTTTGTCGATAGTTTTAAGGAATCAATCCCGCTGTATATGCTCAGACACAAGATGAAGGCCGGGATAACCGGCTGGGCACAGGTCAATGGATGGAGGGGGAATACATCTCTGAAGAAAAGGGTAGAATATGATCTCTATTATATTGAAAACTGGTCATTTTCCTTTGATATCAAGATAATATGGCTTACTATATGGAAAGGGCTGATAAGTAAGAATGCCTATTAAGGTGGTTAAGCTGCTGTCCCATCATTCCAGAAACACTGGTTTTGTATCTATCTGAAAAAAAGTAGCTACATTGATTTTTTGTCATACAGTGTCTGAATTGCAGCTAAAATCAGAAGAAGAGTTGCAATTTTTCTGATTTTTGTGTAATGTTTCTAAAGATTCTATAGATTGCAAAGAACAAA
Organism: Nitrospirota bacterium; assembly: GCA_003229375.1. Classification (GTDB taxonomy): domain Bacteria; phylum Nitrospinota; class Nitrospinia; order SZUA-224; family SZUA-224; genus SZUA-224. The sequence continues at coordinate 25,617 of QIDP01000167.1, read as the reverse complement.
ATCCTATTATTTTCAATGAGGAAATTTTGATATGGGAGAAAAGAAAGAATATAGGTTTACAGTGATTATTGAGCCCTGCGAGGAGGGAGGTTATTTTGCAATGTGTCCTGCATTTCCAGGCTGCCATGTAGAAGGTGAAACCTATGAGGAAACTCTTAATGAAATGAGGACAGCTATAGATGCATTTATCGAGGACTATAAAGAAGAAGGTGAGCCGATACCTGAAGATGATTTAACCATTACAACACTTAGAGTGGCTGTATGAGCGTCAGGTTTCCTGCTGTCACTTCAAATGAAGTAATAAAAGTACTGAAAAAGATAGGATTTAGATTGAAACGTCAATCTGGAAGCAGCCATGCGATATATTTCAGAGAAAGTGACAGAAAGAGAACAAACGTCCCTATACATTCTGGAAAAATAATAAAAAGAAAAACGCTTAAATCCATACTCTCCGATACTGCCCTCACTATTAAAGAATTTAACGAAAGGTTATTATTTTTCAGAGCCTAAGTTATATGGAAATCTAATCCCTCCTTTAATAAAGGGGAGGTAGGGGGTATTTTCAGGTGAAAGGAATGAAGATTACTGTAATAATACCGGCAAGATATTCATCCACCAGGCTTGAAGGGAAGGTATTGGCAGATATATGCGGAAGGTCTATGATCCAGCATGTATTTGAAAGGGCCTCAAAGGCAACCGTGATTGATAAGGTGATCGTTGCTACTGATGATAGCCGGATACTCGAAACAGTTACCGGTTTCGGAGGAGAGGCGGAGATGACCTCTTCCAGCCACAGAACCGGGACTGATCGTATATCCGAGGTGGCAAAAGGGCTCGATTCTGATATAATTATTAATGTACAGGGTGACGAGCCAATGATAGAACCCGGGATGATAGATCAGGTTGGGAGGCTCCTCTTTAATGATAAAGATGTTGAGATGGGGACCCTCTGCACCGGAATAGATATTGAAGAGGAATTAAGAGATCCGAATGTTGTTAAGGTGGTGATGGATAAAAGGGGATACGCACTATACTTTTCTCGTTTCCCCATCCCTTTTAACAGAGATAATATCCCTTATGCCTCACTCCCTGTGCCATGCTATAAACACTTTGGGCTCTTTGCATATAAGAGGGAATTTCTTTTAAAGATCACACAACTACCCGAGACACCCCTTGAAAAGATCGAAAGATTAGAGCAGCTCAGGGTATTGGAGCATGGATATAAGATAAAGGTGGCAGAGACTGACTTCACTACCATAGGCGTGGATACAGAGGAAGATCTGGAAAGGGTGAGATTGTTGATGAAGGGGAAAGGCAAAAGAAAATAGGAGATATGATGGAAGAAAAGAAAACAAAAGAGACAAAATATATATTTGTAACAGGCGGGGTATTATCCTCCCTTGGAAAGGGCCTGGCATCGGCATCCATAGGGGCCCTTCTTGAGTCAAGGGGACTGAAGGTCACACTTCAGAAGCTTGATCCTTATATAAATGTAGATCCGGGTACCATGAATCCCTTTCAGCATGGTGAGGTATTTGTCACCGAGGATGGTGCAGAAACAGATCTCGATCTGGGACATTACGAAAGATTTACCAGTGCTAAGATGAGTCAGATCAATAATGTAACCACAGGCGGGATATATTATTCCGTAATCCAGAAGGAGAGGAAAGGGGATTACCTCGGAGGGACAGTTCAGGTGATTCCACACATTACTGATGAGATAAAAGACCGATTCATCAGTGTAAGACGTGACTTTGATGTTGTTATCTGTGAGATCGGGGGTACTGTAGGAGATATTGAAAGCCTTCCATTTCTGGAGGCTATCAGACAGTTCCGGTCAGAGATAGGGAGGCAGAATATTATCCATATCCATCTTACACTGGTTCCATATATAAAGAGCGCTGATGAGCTAAAGACCAAACCCACTCAACATAGCGTAAAGGAATTGAGAGAGATAGGGATACAGCCTGATATACTATTATGCAGGACCGAGAGATTTCTCTCCCCTGATCTAAAGAAAAAGATCGCCCTCTTCTGCAATGTGGATAAAGATTCTGTAATCACTGCCAGGGATGTGGATTGTATCTACGAAGTCCCCCTTGCCTTCCATAAAGAGGGATTGGATAAGATCATTGTCGATCTCTTTAATATCTCAACAAAGGAACCTGACCTGAGTATATGGGAAAGGATTGTGGAGAATATCAAGTCCCCGGAATCCTCTGTGGTCATTGCTGTTGTAGGGAAATATGTGAACCTGAAAGAGTCATATAAGAGCCTTAATGAGGCCCTTGTCCATGGCGGTATAGAGAACAATGCCAGAGTAAAGATAGATTGGATAGATGCCGAGGAGATCGAAAAGAGTGGTTCTGAGGTGTTGCTATCGAATGTGGATGGTATATTGGTGCCGGGTGGATTTGGTGAACGTGGTATCGAAGGTAAGGTATCTGCCATACGGTATGCACGTGAAAATAAGATACCCTTCTTCGGCATATGTCTCGGTATGCAGTGTGCTGTTATAGAATTTGCAAGAAATGTCGGGAACCTCAAGGAGGCAAATAGTTCGGAGTTTGCCCCGCATACATCGCATCCTGTAATCGATCTCCTCCCCGAGCAAGACGTTAAAGGGAATAAAGGAGGGACAATGAGATTAGGGGCATATCCCTGTCAATTAAAGAAAAGTTCCTTTGCGTATAAGGCATATGGGAATAGGGAGATATATGAACGTCACAGACATAGATATGAATTTAACAACAAATATCGGCTTCAGATGGAGGAGGCAGGGTTGAGTATAAGCGGGATATCACCGGATGGAAACCTTGTGGAGATCATAGAGATAGAAGATCACCCATGGTTCCTTGCCGGACAGTTCCACCCCGAGTTCAAATCCTCCCCCATGAATCCCCACCCCCTCTTCAGGGAGTTTATTAATGCGGCTATAGAGAATAGAATAGCTGGAGGAAGAATGTGAGAGAGCTTGAAATAGCTACTGACTAATTCTAAGAGTTGCCTGTATAACCGCAATGGAAAGTCTAACTCGTTCCTTCTGACTCAAAACAGCATTCTTTAGTTCTGAGATTTCTTTGCTGCAGTGTTTTATTGTTGATTTTACTGCAAAAACCCCGAGATTGGTAGCCGCAACCTTTATGTTGCGTAACTGGTTGATTTATAGCAAGCTTTTTCGCAGGCTAAAGCCTGCGGCTACCAATCTCGGGGTTTTTGCAGTGGGGTCAAAAATATGATATTATAAAAACTAAGGTTTCTGTTCTTATAAACGAAATTTGAACTTATTGCCTTTGGCGGACTATTTTAACCGCACAGGTCGATATTTTTTACTCCGTGTCTCTCCGTCTCTGCGGTAATTAATTTTCATATAGAATAATAGAATTTTTGAGATCATTATACTATGTCTTTTAAGGATATTATTGGACAGAACAGGACAGGGATAATCCTTCAGAATGCTATCAGGAATGGGAGCGTGGCTCATGCCTATCTATTCTTTGGTCCTGAGGGTGTCGGGAAGAGATTCACTGCAATAACCTTTGCAAAGGCGCTGAATTGTCTAAAGGAGAAAGAGGATTCCTGTGATGAATGTGACTCATGCAGAAAGATAGACGGGGCCAATCATCCTGATGTAACAGGGATAAGTCCTGAGGGGAATTATATCAAGATAGAGCAGATGAGGAGGCTTCAGAGGACAGTGAGTTTCAGGGCCTATGAAGGGAGAAGGAAGGTCGTGATACTTGATGGAGCTGATGAGATGACAGATGAGGCTGCAAACTCATTCCTTAAGACATTGGAGGAACCCCCGGATGAAACAGTACTGATACTGATATGCAGCAATATTCATGCCCTCCTTCCAACTATTATATCCCGGTGTCAGGGTATAAGGTTTAATCTGCTTCCGGTAGAATCGATCATGGATATACTGATAAAAGAAAAGGGGATTGGGATTGAGGAGGCAAGGCTGGCTGCCTCTCTCTGCAAAGGAAGACCCGGAAAGGCAATGGATATTGATGTAGAGACTACCCTTAAGAATAGGGAAGAGGCATTTACTATACTTTCAGATCCCCTTACAGAGGGGGTTAGCTCGATTTTTTCCAGGGCGGATATATGGACAAAGGATAGTGATAAGGTTGACGACCTGTTAGATCACCTGTCAAACCTGTGCAGGGATATAGCTATATTAAAATGTTCCGGGAATCGGGATCTTATTACTAATCTTGATATGATTGATGGGTTAAGATCAGTCTCGGAGAGGTTATCATTATCTGTGGTTCAGAGTATGTTCCGGATGGTTCAGAATACACGTGGTTTTTTGAAGAGGAATGCAAATCTCCATCTCGCCATTGAGGTCATGATGATGAGGATAAGCGATGAGATGGGGTACTTATAGTGTCTGAACGAAAACTACCCATCTACTGCGTTGCATGAAACATGAAAATTTTGTAATCCTCATGTATTTTAATACACTCCGGTTACAAAATTTTCATGCGCCTTGTACCTGGGCAGTTTTGGTTCAGACACTATTTTTAGGTCAGGCACTATATAGGGGGTTAGGATGGATGACTTTAATAAACAGGAAAAGATATTTGTAGTGGGAGTCAAGTTTAAGAATAGCGGTAAGATATATAATTTCAAATCAGATAATCTCAGATTAAATGTAGGGGATAACTGTATTGTTAAGACTGAATTTGGAGAGGATTTTGGAATAGTAGCCATTGCACGGAAAATAATTGTAAAGAACAGGATTAGAAGACCCTTGAGGCATATAATTCGTAAGGCTATCCCTGATGATATGAGGCAGGTGGAGAAGAACAGGGCAATGGAAAAGGAGGCGTTCAGCATATGTGTGGATAAAGCCGCAGAGAGGGGACTGGCTATGAACCTGACAAGGGTGGATTTCAGCTTTGATGGACGAAAGGCAACCTTTTATTTCACTGCGGAGGGGAGAGTTGATTTCAGAGAGCTCGTCAAGGACCTTGCCCAGCATTTCAAGAAAAAAATAGAATTAAAGCAGATCGGAGTACGTGATGAGGCGAGGATGATAGGCGGATGTGGTCATTGCGGCAGGAAGCTCTGCTGTACATTATTCTTAAAGGAATTCGAACCTGTATCTATCAGGATGGCAAAGGATCAGGCCCTCTCCCTTAACCCGGTAAAGATATCAGGGGTATGTGGTCGGCTTATGTGCTGTCTTGTCTATGAACATGCAACCTACAAGGAACTCAGAAAAGGTATGCCTAAGTGTGGAAAAAAGGTGATAACCACTGAAGGTGCTGGTAGGATAATACAGAATAATATACTTAAGGAAACTGTAAAGATAGAGCTAGAGGATGGTAAAAGGATAGAGATGAAGGTGTCCGAACTTAATAAGAAGAGAGAGGAATGAATCCAGAAAGATCAGAACAACTAAAAAGATTTTATATAACCACCCCTATATATTATGTCAACGATATCCCTCATATCGGACATGCCTATACAACAATAGCAGCTGATGTCCTTGCACGATACAAGCGTCTGTGCGGATACCGGGTATTTTTTCTTACAGGGACTGACGAACATGGTCAGAAGGTAGAACTGACAGCCAGGGAAGGTGGTGAGACGCCTAAGGAACTGGCTGATAGGGTAGTTGAGAGGTTTAAAGGGCTGTGGAAGAGACTCAATATATCGAATGATGGCTTCATCCGAACCACTGATACTGTACATAAGGAGGGGGTAAGAAAGTTTTTCGAAACCGTATATAATAAGGGGGATATATATCTTGGAGAGTATGAGGACTGGTACTGTACCCCCTGTGAGACATTCTGGACAGAGACACAGCTTAAAGACGGAAAATGCCCGGATTGTAGCCGTCCAACAGAGAAATTAAAGGAAGAGAGTTACTTCTTCAGGATGTCTAAATATCAGGAGAGGCTCCTGAAGCATATAGAGAATAACCCTGATTTCATTCAGCCCCCATCACGGAGGAACGAGATCATCAGCTTTATCAAGGGAGGTCTCAAGGATATCAGTGTGAGCCGTACCACTTTTGACTGGGGAATCTCTCTCCCCATGGATCCGGATCATGTGATCTATGTCTGGTTCGATGCACTGATAAATTATATAACAGGCATTGGATACGGAGATGATGAAGAGGGGTTTAAAAGGTTCTGGCCTGCTGATATCCATATTATAGGAAAGGATATACTCAGATTTCATGCTGTCTATTGGCCCGCCTTTCTCATGTCAGCAGACTTACCCCTCCCCAAAAAGGTCTTTGGACATGGCTGGTGGACCGTAGATGGAAAAAAGATGTCAAAGTCCCTCCGGAACGTGGTTGAGCCGAACATGTTGATAGAAGAGTATGGCGCAGATGCCTTGAGGTATTTCCTCCTCAGAGAGATACCATTCGGAGTTGATGGTGATTTTTCCCGCAAGGCAATGATAGGGAGGATAAATAGTGATCTTGCCAATGATCTTGGGAACCTCCTCAGCAGATCAGTTACTATGGTCAGGAAATACTTTAATGGTATAGTCCCTGCCCCCTATGAAAAAGGTGATTTTGATGAGGGCTTAATCAACATGTCAGCAAGGGTCATTACCGGGATAGACCCGCTTATTGACGGGCTTGCCTTTAATAAGGTATTGATCAGTATATGGGATATTGTAAGGGGAGCTAATAAATATATAGACGATACTGCACCCTGGACATATGCAAAAAAGGATGATGGAAAGAAAAGGTTATCGACCATAATATATAATATCATGGAATCGCTTCGTATAATCACCCTTTTCATTTATCCCTTTATGCCGGAGACAGCAGAGGAGCTATGGAGACAGTTAGGAATAGAAGAGGAATTATCAGGTCAGAATATCAACGAAGTAAAGGAATGGGGCAAATTTAAACCCGGAACACAGATTCGACCGGGAAGACACTTGTTTCCTAGAATAGATTAAGGGCTTGCGCGAAAACTGTGAACTTATTTTTGCGCAAATCCTAAATATCAAATGTCAAAATATACATTTTAAAAGTAAATTGATATGCAAACATATCTTTAATTAACTCTTAATATTTGCTACAGATAATGAAAATTTACTTTTTAATTTGTTTAATTTTGATATTTGATATTAGGTATTTGATATTTTAATCATGCTTATAGATTCACATGCACATATAGATATGCCCGAGTTTGATAATGACAGGGATGAAGTGGTAGAGAGGGCCCTGAAGGCCGGTATCAGCTATATCATAAACATCGGCTCTACCCTTGAGGCCAGCCGTAAAGGGGTGGAGATTGCCCAACGCTATGACCCTGTCTATGCCACTGTCGGGATTCACCCCCATGATGCAGCATATGCCAATAGCAAGCTCTATGATGAACTGAAGATACTCCTTGATAAGGAGAAGGTCATTGCTGTGGGAGAAATAGGTCTGGATTATTACAGAGATTATTCCCCTAGGGAGGTTCAGCAGAAGGTCTTCAGGGATCAGATAGGGATTGCAAGGGATATAAATAAACCGATAATAGTCCATAGCCGGGATGCAAAAGAGGATACCTTAAGGATATTAAAGGAGGAGAAGGGATCAGGGTTAAGGGGGATACTGCACTGCTTTTCCGGCGATGAAAAAATGGCCTGGGAGTGTATTGACCTGGGATTTTATATCTCATTTGCAGGCCCTGTAACATATACTAATGCTAGCAGACTGCGGGAGGTGGTAAAGGCAATACCCCCGGAGAGGCTGCTGATAGAGACAGATTGCCCGTATCTCTCTCCTCATCCAATGCGTGGTAAGAGAAATGAGCCGATGAATGTCAGATATGTAGCGGAAAAGATAGGGGAACTGAAGAGATTGAGTCTGGAGGATATTGCAAGGGTAACATCCCTGAATATATTCAGACTATTTGGTTTTGATAATAATATAGAAAAGGAGGGGAAGATTGCTTACAAGATCAGGGATTCCCTCTATCTTAATATCACCAATCAATGTACAAATGAGTGCACCTTCTGCGTAAGGTTCTATTCAGATTATGTCCAGGGCCACAACCTGATGCTGGACCATGAACCCACCATCGAAGAGTTAATAACATATATAGGTGATCCCACAGAATATGATGAAGTGGTATTCTGCGGGTATGGTGAGCCGACCCTGCGACTGGATGTGATCAAAGAGGTTGCAAAAAGGATAAAGGAGAGAGGGGGGAAGGTCAGGCTCAATACAAATGGACATGGAAATCTGATACATGGAAAGAATATCCTCCAGGAACTGCAAGGTCTCATAGATTCCATCTCTGTCAGCCTGAATACAGATAGTAGTGATAAATATAACAGGATATGCCGTCCCAGATTTAAGAATGGGGCATATGATGCTGTTAAGGAATTCATCCTGGAATCTAAAAAGTATATCCCTGATGTGACCATTACAATTATCAATTCGCCTGATCTGGCAGATGCAAAAGAGTGTGAAAGGATAGCCACGGAGGAGTTAGGGGTAAAATTTAGGGAGAGGAGTTATAATGTGGTTGGGTGATTGGAAATGCTAAGGTGAAAATTATGTAGGGGCAGGCCCTGTGCCTGCCCTGAGATGAATAGCTAAACCGCTGCCTTCCTGTTACCTCTGAAAGATTGAAAGAATGATAAAAAGGAGATGTATAAGAAACCAACCTGAAATAATGCCAGAAAAGGTATTGATACATATATCTCATTTACAAAGGCAAAGTAGATATTGAAGGTAAAATATATACCTAAAAGGAGTTCTATAAAAGGGAGAAAATTCCTCTCTCCTCTATATTTTTTATCCTTCCATCCATCCTTCTTCTTTTCTTTTATATTTATATTATACTTTGGGGTACGTTTAAACGGCGTCTCTTTGTTAAACAGCGCTTCTAAGACTGCCTTTGAGTTATTTATAGATAGTCCTATCCCTAACGACATAAGAATGGGTATATATAAGAGCCTTCGTTTCCAATTTTTATGTATTTCCCTTTGTGAACAGACATAGAAGAGGGATACAGCAGCAGTAGCAACAAAGAGAAATGGAAGGTCAGTAATAAGCATCTCGAACCATCCCATATTAAATCGCGCTACCATTACAGGATACATCAGAAGAGACAGTACCACCATAAGTAAATATGATATATTATTTGTCAGGTGAAAACACGCTTCAATCTTTACCTTTAATGGCAATTTACTTTTAATTATACTGGGCAGTAACTTTTTAGCTGTCTGTATAGACCCCTTTGCCCACCTATGTTGCTGCGATTTGAAGGCATTCATTTCAACAGGAAGTTCAGAAGGCGATGTCTCGTCTGTTAAGAAGACAAACTTCCATCCGGCAAGTTGAGCACGATAACTTATATCAAGATCCTCGGTAAGGGTATCATTTTGCCAGCCACCTGCTGATTCCAGACAAGTCCTGCGCCAGATGCCTGCTGTTCCATTAAAATTAAAAAACCTTCCTGATCTATTCCGGGCAGTATGCTCTATCATGAAGTGTCCATCCAGAAGTATTGATTGGATTTGTGTCAGTAGTGAATATTTCATATTAAGATAACCCCATCTGACCTGAACCATTCCTACCTCTTCACCGGAAAAATGATGGATAGTCTTTTTCAGTATATCGGGTGTAGGGACAAAATCTGCATCAAAGATAAGGATGAATTCACCTTTGGCAGTCTTTAACCCCTCTGTCAATGCACCTGCTTTGTATCCCGTTCGTACTGATCTACGAATATACGTTATATCCCATCCCTTTTCTTTGAATTCCTTGACACATCTCTTTGCAATATCAGTTGTCTCATCTGTGGAGTCATCAAGGACCTGGATATCGATCAATTCTCGGGGATAGTCTAAGTTGCAGACAGCATTGATTAATCTCTCTACCACATACATCTCATTATATAAAGGGAGTTGGGCAGTTACCCTTGGCAGCGGGTCCATAACTCCTTTTGCCTTAGGAGTATGTGATTTGTATTTATAAAACAGATAAACCATATAATATCTATGCAGGCCATAGATAAAGAGGATTATCAGTACCACAAAATATACAATAAGAAATAAAACCTGTAATATCATTATGACTCACCTTATATCAAAAATGTCAAAAAAAATACTATATTCAAAAATAAAAAGTGTATACTAATAATCAGCTCTTGTCCAGAAATTTTTTATTATTATTTTCCGGACAAAAACTCCACTGTTCTTCTTGCACTGTAAAGTCTGTTATCTGACACGTTTATCATAGACTCAAGACGGGCTAAATCCTCCGGGGTATCTACATCATACCATTGTGGTAGAGTAGCCACCTTCAGGTTCAATCTCTCTGCCCGGTCAACAGTCTCTTCAAAGACCATCTCTGTGCTCCATGTAATTCCCTTAAATATTTCCTTGTGCAATTTCTTGAGCCCTATCAAGTAATAGCCACCATCTGTACTGGGTCCCAATACAAGATCATTTTCATCATTGCTCATGAGAGAGAATGACTGTTTGATGTAATCTATAGGCATGGTAGGATGGTCAGTACCAACTATTGATACAGACTTATTCCCGATGCTAAAGGCATATGCAAAGGCATTTATGAGCCTCTCCCCTAGATCGTCCCCGGATTGGGGTATCAGCCTGAAATCTTTAGGCGCCATTGCCCTTAATCCTTGTTTCCACTCCGGAGGGAAGAAAGAGACTATCACCAGAGTTTTATCAAGTTTTACATATTGATCAAATGAATCCAGCAAAAAACAACGATATAACTCTGCGGCCATCTCATAAGTCAGTGGAGGACAAAGCCGCGTCTTTACATTTCCCGGCACTGGCTCCTTAGCCATGACTATCAGTGCCTGTTTCACCCCATTCCTCCTCTTAAAATACCTCTCACGGACAAACAAGTTTGTCCATGCCACCCCCTATAGACTAATTTTTCTCCCAACTGCAGCACTCCTTTTCTTCTCCTATTCTTCTTCCTCTTTAAGATCATCAAGCGTCTTGAATATATTATTATAGCTAATTTTGTATATAGTGTATATATAATCTATCTTTTCATATTTAACATACCGCTGTTGTTTCACCTTATTTTCCTTTCCAATAAAAAGGGTATGGCCGGAACCATCCTCAAGGGTCACTGTAACCTTGGCTTTTGGTTTGTCAAGTCCGTATTCCTTTAAATCCTTTTCCTCATGGAAATCAGCCGTGGTTAATGAAGATAATGTGCTGATGATACTCTTTACTGTATCACTTTCAGCAGGGGCAGACTCGGGTTTGATTATGTTCCATTTATATCTCATATCTTCTCCCATCTCTCCCCTGTTTAACACTATCTTTGAGTCCGGGGATTCTAATAGTATAGACACTACCTGTTCATCTTTGAAATCAAATATATTTCTCTTTCTCCAACTCTTACTATCCCCTTTATAAAAGATAGACCCCAAATATCCGCTAACTGACACAACCTTATTTGATCCTTTCTTCCTTATATAAGTGCTTCCGGTACCATCGCTGACCTTGCCCACAAAGAAGTGTGCTATATTTTTTCCTTCGTTACCATATATTTTTATCTCTATTCCATTCTCCTTATCTACCTGAAACCTGGCCCTTTTTTCAGGATTATTAGAGACAATATCATCTTTCTTCATATCTTTCACCTTTTTTATCATGACGTCGATATATTTTTTATCCGCAGGGAAATCCTTTAGCGATGATATTATCCAATTGCCGTCCCTCTTTTCAAGAATGACGTTTTCAGTCCCCTTTGTGATCTCGATGCGTGAGACCTCTTCACGGTTGATCCCGGTAAAGAGTAAATCCTCTATTCCGCCTTTTTTCTTGGGTTCTTTAAAAGGCGTCTCCACTATCAGGGCTATTATTCCCAGTATTATAAATATCAGGAATAGGATAACTGTATTCTTAAACCTTAACATTACTCACCTGAAAATCCCCCTCACCCTAGCCCTCTCCCCTAGGGGGAGAGGGGACTGACTAATTGTAACCCTCTCCCTTATGGGAAAGGGGACTGACTAATTGACTCCCTCCCCCTTGATGGGGGAGGGCAGGGGTGGGGGTGATTAAATTTTCATCCTCCTTTGTGCCGACTCGTCGGCATAAGTGTTTCACCTAAATCCTGAAATCTATCCCTTTTTTTTAGATAGAATTTGATAAGCCCAAGGCATATCAATACCGCTGACATACCGAATATATCGATGAACTTTATATATGCCTTTTTGCCTTCAGATATCTCCTTTAGGGGTCTGTCTGTAACCCTCCTGGATCTGATTCCTATCAGTTCATCACCAATTGTAAGCCAGTCAATGGAGTTCATAAAGAATGTGAAATTACCGCTAGACTGCCTTAGAAACTCGTCGGCCATAAAACCTGAATTCCCTATTACCAATATATGTGTATCCTTACTTTCATTAATCCTTTCCCCCTTTTCAGGACTAATGATTTTGTTATCATTACTATTGTTATCACTCTCCGGTGCCGGTATATCTTTTCCTGCATAAAAACTCTTGAATTTTCCGGAAAGGATTGCAGCAAGGGTATAACTTTTCATCTTTTCCTGTCCAACATTGAATTTCTGACCAGGACTGATGTCGAGGTATCCCCTCTGTGTCCATGAGTGATCACTCGATTTGACGAGTTCTGTTACCCTCATATCCCCTGTTTTTTCTTTCAATATCTCTACAGAGGTTGTCCAGGGAAAGACAATTGCCCCCAGCCTATTTACAATCGGATGATCCTTTGAAAGTCCTTGTTTGGATATCTTGGGCCAGAAAGGATATGGGAGACTGAATTGCATAAAACCTTTACGAAAGACAACCGTTTCACTACTTGAGTCGAGCACAAGATCCTTATTTGTCTTTATACCATAATGGGCAAGCATATCATCCATATTGTTATGCAGGATGCTTGCAGCCAATCTATCTGTTTCCAGTTTAACAGTATCTATAAGGAGGACTAATCTCCCCCCTCTCATGAGGAATTGGTCTATCTCATACTTTTCTCTCTCCTTCATATCTCTCGGACTTACAAGTACAAGTGTATCTATATTATCTCCAAATTTCTTTTCCCCGCTGATATCGACCTTTGTGACCTTATATCCCTTTTCTAATTCTGTGATTATACTACTATATTTATTTTCTATCTCATTTGTACCATAGAAAAAACCGATTGTCTCCACTTCCTCACTTGTTACCTTCTTTATGGCAGAGGTGAGATCGTATTCAAGATTTGCTGTACTCTGGACTATAGGCATAACCTCTTTCTTGTCTTCATAGAGAACCGCTATTCCCATGTAGGCATTCCTTACCTGGGCCCTGTCCTTTTCTATTACATTTAACTGTATCTGCGGTATTCCCATCATCTGCACTTTTCTTTCCAATTGAGGATCTTCTGATGGATCAACATAATCGATCATAAGATTACTCCCTGCATAAGCCTTGTATTCTGACAGGATATCCTTTATTTGTTTTTCCAGATTTGCAAGCTGGGATGGCAATCCTTTTGAAAAATATACCTTGATATTCACTATGTCATCCAGTTCTCCCGCTATCTTTTTCGTTGCCGTGGCAATGGTGAATTCCTTACCGTCTGTCAGATCCCATCGTACAAAATGTCTGCTAGATAAGAAATTGATTACAGCAAGGATACCTATTACAATAATGACCATCAATATAGAGTTTGTCTTATAGTTAAGTCTTTTGATCGCCATTTGTTACCACCTTCTCCCTTCCAGGGTACGCATATTAAGAAAGATAAAGAATAGGATTACAGAGAGATAGTAGATTATATCCCTTGAATCGACGACACCCCTGCCAATATCCGAGAAATGAGAGCCCAGGCCAAGATAGCTGAATAAAGGGACAAGCCAGTTAGGTACAGAGAAAAGGACAAACTGTTCTCCTATTATTAACAGGCCGAAGGATATGATAACAGCAATAATAAATGCAACAATCTGGTTCTCTGTAAGACTCGACACAAAGAGTCCTATAGCAAGAAAGGCCCCGCCCATTAGTAAGGTTCCGATATATCCTCCTATTATTGGTCCCTTATCCGGGGTGCCAAGGTAAAGAATGGTTATCGGAAGAGGAAGGGAGAGGAGTATTGTAACGGCAAGAAAGGCATAGCTTGCAAGGAATTTTCCAAAGATGACCTCATGATCCTTTACCGGGAGTGTCATCAAGATTTCCAGGGTGCCGAGCTTCTTTTCTTCGGCCCATAGCCTCATTGTTATGGCCGGGACAAAGAAGAGAAATATCCACGGAAGAATAGCAAAGAACCCCCTCATATCTGCCTGATTTATGATAAAGAAACTCCGGAAAAATAACCATCCTGTAAGAACCAGAAATACAGTAATAAAGATATAGGCTATAGTAGAATTAAAATAACCCTTAAACTCCCTCTTAAAGATAGCAATGATATTTTGCATACTAAATTTTATTTCTCCCCTATGGTCAATTGTAAAAATACATCCTCAAGGCTTGCCTTCTCTTTTCTCAGTTCTGTAAGTACCCATCTATTATCTACTGTCATATGAAACAGGGCTTCATTCAGATTAGTATCCCCGTTACTCTCTATCTCATACTTCAATAGTTCGCCGCCATTCTCTTCAATAACTCTAAATGAGGCTATTTCAGACATAGACCGCAGCCTTGTCTCTATTGCCTCTCTTTGTCCCTTTAAATTTATATATATCTTCTCTTTTCCGGTAGCCCTGTTAGATAGTTCTTCAGGGGTACCGGAAGCGACTATCTTCCCTTCATTGATTATCAGAACCCTCCCGCATGTGGCTGATACCTCGGAAAGTATATGACTGGAGAGTATAACCGTCTTTTCTCTTCCTATCTCCTTTATCAACTCACGGATCTCTATAATCTGATTGGGATCAAGACCGGCTGTCGGTTCATCCAGTATAAGGATATCAGGATTGTGTATAAGTGCCTGGGCAAGGCAGAGCCTCTGACGGTATCCCTTAGAGAGTTCATATGCATTTTTTTTCAGCACCTTGTTGAGAGCGCAGAGATCCGCTATCTTCTTAATCCTCATCCCTCTTTCACCTGCCGGGATATCTCGAATCTCTGCTATAAAATTGAGATAATCAAGGACACCCATATCCAGATACAGAGGAGCATTCTCGGGAAGATAACCTATCCTTTTTCTGAGTTCCAATGGCTCCTTAATGACATCAAATCCTGCTATAACAGCAGTACCTTCATCAGGTGCTAAAAATGATGTCAATATACGCATGGTAGTAGTCTTGCCAGCACCATTTGGACCAAGAAAACCGACTATCTCTCCTTTTCTTATCCCAAAGGAGATACCATCTACTGCTGCATTATTTCCATATCTTTTTGTGAGATTACTTACCCTTATCATAATTAGTGTTGCATTATAATTTAACAATTTTACTATGTCAAGAATTTTTGAAACAAAATTTTTGAGATGTGCTTACAATCATCCCTTCTGACCACTGTGAACTGTTACCCATATTAATAGCTAACACTCACAAGAAACAACCCCTGAGGAGGAGCAGTCGGCCCCGCATTTCTTCTGTCCCCCGATACCAGTATATCCATTACCTTATCAGGGCTCATTTTACCCTTACCAACCCTGACCATCGTTCCTATGATAGTTCTTGCCATATGCTTTAAAAAACCGTTTCCCTCTAAATAGAAAATAATTCGATCATCTTCATTATATATATCCAACCTGCTTAATGTACGGACAGGGTCCTTTGCCTCACAGGATGCTGCTCTAAACGAGGAAAAGTCATGCCTTCCTTTTAGGATGGCCGCTCCCTTTCTCATAAGTGTCATATCAAGAGGATAAGGGATATACCATGAGTATCTGTAATAGAAGGAAGAAGGATATGGCCGATTAAGAATAATATATTTGTAGATCTTAGACCTGGCTGAATACCTTGCATGAAAATCATCCGATACAGTAGAAAGCCCTTTTATAACGATATCCTTTGGAAGTACCGAATTTAAGGCCTTTAAAAGAGAAGGATCATCAATATTAGCAGAGGTCTTAAGGCTTGCTACCTGTCCATATGCATGTACACCCGCATCTGTCCTGCCGGATGCAATTATCCCTATCTTTTCCCCGGTAATCTTTAAGAGGGATTTCTCTATTACCTCCTGAATAGTAATATCATTAGGCTGCCTTTGCCATCCATGATAATTTGCTCCGTCATATTCTATTACAATCATTATGTTCCTCATAGAGTATTAAAAAAGTAGTGTCTAAAGTGAGCTAAAGTTAATTGAACGTCTCAGATATTCTACAACTTAGGTTGTTTAGACTGTAGTCTGTTAGGGCTATGCAAAGAACGAATCAAGATTCCCAACACCTTTTCAGACTCTACAAGTTTTAACTTACAGCCGACAAAATTGTTTTCATGCAAGTATCCTAAATGCTTCGATATTTTTTCCCTCACTATTCAGCTAAATACCTATAGACTATCCACCTGAGTAGTTACGAAATTTTTTTATTATTCATAACTTTAGATCACTTTAGGCATTTTAGTTCACTTTGCCACTTTTTTTATGATTACATAAAAGCTTAGACAGTGCAATCGAAAATTTTTCTTGACAAGAAAGATAAAAAGAAGATAAAATTATTTTATTGTTATTATAAGATAATCAGACCTTTGGATAAGGTGTTATACATTTTTCGAATAATCCTATGAAAAGGGCTATATTACGCAGCTTTTGGTTTCCTTAAATCTCCTCTATAGATTATAATCTGTAAGCCCGACTATTATCTCTTGCTGATGGCTGAACGCTTATGGGCTGGATAGATCAAAAATGAAAGGAAAGGAGGGATTAAAATGGAAAGAGATATAAATCTTAAAATAATCTACAATATTGTCGGGATTCTTGTATTGACAGTATTCCTGATGTTTATTTTTGAGGTTACCGGCCTGTTTTCTAAAGACGCGGTGAAAGAAACTGTTTTTCCTGTTTTTAGCAACAACGCCTTTGCTGTCTGTATTGTAAGTTACTTTGTCCTGGTGGGATTTATAATGTGGTTTAGGGGTAGAAGAAAATAAATTTTTTTAAATTTTTCTTTTTAATTTTTGAAAGGAGGGTAACGATTTGTTTAAAAAAGGTCTGAGTATAGCTTTTATTGTTATTGCAGCAATATGTTTGTGGGGTACCAAGATTACGGCTAAAGAAAAGCAAACACTAGCTTATGGTACTGCAGGTATTCAGGTGTTTGAAAAGAAAGTAGGGGGTGGTGAAATAGATTTTGAGGGAATAGGATCCCCGGGGCCTGTCACCTTTAGTCATAAGTTTCATGTGATAAAACAGAATAAAAAATGTACTAGCTGTCATATGAAGATATTTAAGATGAAGAAAGGGGCAAGCCAAGTAACAATGCAGGATATGTATGGAGGCAAATCCTGTGGCAAGTGTCATAATGGCAAGGTAGCTTTTAAAGTAATAACCTCATGTGAAAAATGTCACAAAACATAAACAAAAAGTTACATGGATCGACATGTCTGGCAGGGGGAGATATCTCGAAATATCCCCCGCCTTTCATCTTTTTGTGATGCCATTCATTTTTTTCTGTTATCACAAAATAAACCTTGACATTTGTTTTTCATTTTGTTACTCTTTGTCGAGTTATTTAGATATCAAGTTATTCCTACATTCGAATAGTTATATAAGCTAAATATACAAATATGGTGACTATATTGAAGAGTAGATTGCAATGCCTGCCAAATAAAAATATTAACCTTGATTTTAATAGAACATATATGTCTTTTAAATTTTCTGAGAATTTGTACGTTACACAAGGTATGCAAGGTGCTCAAGGTGCTAACTTTTTTAGGAGGATTGAGAAATGTTAGGTATATTTGATACCCGGAAGGAGAAGATCCCTGATTTTGAGATTCCGTATCCAAAGATAAATAAGAAGGGCGAAAGCAATATTAAAGGCCTCTATATTATAGGTGATCTTGGGGGAAAACCTGTCATAAAGTTAGCTGCCAACCATGGGGTAGAATTGATGGAGCATCTGTCTGCCCTGCCTGATATCCGTAGCGGAAGGAAAGATGTATATGACATTATTATAGTGGGGGCAGGCCCGGCAGGTCTTTCTGCGGCGCTTGAGGCAGAGAAGAAGAAGATTAATTATCTTATTCTTGAAAAGGGGAAAGTTGCAAATACTATATATGATTATCCCAGGAAAAAGGATGTAGCTGCTGAGCCGGACCATGTTGATAAGAAGGGCGATTTATGGATCCAGCCGGCGAAAAGAGAGGAATTCCTTGAGCAATGGGATTCTCTCCTGAAGAACAAAGGGGTACACAAAAATATCAAGGAGAATGAAGAGGTCAAGGATATACAAAAGAATGGGGATACATTTGAGGTTACCACATCTAATAAAAGATACCGCGCTAAAAGGGTTATATTTTCAATCGGGAAGAGAGGCACCCCGAGAAAACTTGGTGCTAAAGGGGAAGACCGGCCCAAGGTATACTACAAATTAGACGATCCGGACAAGATCAAAGGTAAGAATATCTTTATTGTAGGTTCAGGTGATATGGCAGTAGAGACAGCCCTTGCCCTATGCAAAGATAATAAGGTCAGCATCTCCTGTCTAGAACGTGATATTGTCCGCTGTAAAGAGGAAAATTATAAGGCCATTATGGAAGGTTCAAAATGTGGCGATATCACTATGTATAGAAACGCGGAACTCAAAGAGATCAAGGATGATGAAGTTGTTTTAATTTACAATAATGAAGAGCGCAGGTTGCCGAATGATTATGTCTTTGTAATGATCGGGGCTGTTCTGCCGGCCGGTCTCTTCAAAAAGATGAGGCTCAAGATGGAAGGGCAGTGGGACCTAAAACGTTACCTCCTGTTGGCCCTGTCATGTATTGGTGTTTATTCTATATACGCGTTTAAGTGTTATTACTGGCCATTCACCCGCAGTGGTCCACTCTTTAAAGGTTTGGATGCAAGTTTGCCATGGCCTTTCATATCCAGATCGGCAATATATACAATGTTATATACCTCAGCCATTGTGGGGTTTGGCTCATATGCTATTATAACCAAGTACAAGACTTCTCTTCATCAAACCATCCGGTTTTTTTCTTTCTTCTTTTTCCAGATAGTTATGTTTTTTGTGCTACCGTTCTATATCTTTAATCAG
Source organism: Nitrospirota bacterium (assembly GCA_003229375.1). Classification (GTDB taxonomy): domain Bacteria; phylum Nitrospinota; class Nitrospinia; order SZUA-224; family SZUA-224; genus SZUA-224. The sequence goes on along the minus strand of QIDP01000167.1, from coordinate 6,486 downwards.
GCCTTTTATGAGAGTCATGGACAAAACTTCTTATTTAACCCCGGACTCTCGTGGGGACTTGTCTATGCATGGCCTCTTCAGAGTTATCCCTTCATGGAGCAGGGTGTTGCAGCAATACATGGTATAAGCGTGTGGAGTGGTCAGCCCTTACCTGCCGGAGGACAGGATGCTTCAATAGCACCGTTCATATATACGCTTGTCCTGGCATTTGTCTTTATCCCTGTATTTGTCTATTTTCTGGGGAAGAGATACTGTTCATGGATATGCAGTTGTGGGGGGCTTGGAGAGACATTAGGTGATGCATTCCGTAAATATGCGCCAAAAGGGTGGCGGGCCAAGAAACATGAGGATACCGGGACCTGGATATTGATAGCCAATGTGCTGGTATTCGGCTATGTACTTTTAACAGGAATAGATATAGCTACCCGCGGCTGGTATACTGATATAGTTGATGTGTGGCTGGCAGGTATAATCCCTGTTGCAATAACCTTCTTTTATAGTGGTAAGGTCTGGTGCAGGATGTGGTGTCCTCTTGCAGCCTATATGGGACTTGTTGGTAAGATTGCAAGTCGTTTCCGCCTTGCCGTGAACAAGGCCAAGTGTATTGGATGTTATGAATGTACACGCAGTTGTCAGATAGGGATAGATGTCATGCAGTTTGTACAGAAGGACGAGGATATTACGATGAAAAACACATCATGTATCGGGTGCGGGGTCTGTATCTTTACATGTCCTATGAAGGCACTCAAATTTGGAAAAAGAGAGAAGGCTATTGCAGCATGACAATGCGTGATGGGTGATGCGTGATGGGTGATGAGTAAAATAAATACGCATTACGCATTACGCATCACCCATTATAAATAGAAAGGAGGATAGTTAATATTTAGTTATGGAGATAAAGTCAGATAAATTGTTAGATTGTAAGGGCTTAAATTGCCCGCTTCCAATATTGAAGACCAAAAAGGCGATGGAGGATCTTCAGGTAGGTCAGATACTTGAAATGCATGCTACGGACCCCGGGTCAAAGAATGATATGGCTGCATGGTCAAGAAGGACAGGTAATGAAATTATAGAGACAAATGAAGATAGCGGCGTGTTTATCTTTTTTGTAAAAAAGACTAAATAGAAGGGAGGGAGGAAAAAAAGTGTCCGAAAACAAGCAGAAAAGAATGGCAATAATTGCTTCTAAAGGAACTCTGGATATGGCGTATCCACCACTTATTCTTGCAACTACAGCAATTGCAATGGACATGGAGGCAGGTATATTTTTTACCTTCTATGGTCTGAATATTGTTAGAAAGAGCACCATCAATTCATTAAAGGTTCCACCTTTGGCAAATCCGGCAATGCCTATTCCGATGCCAAATATATTGGGCGTGCTTCCCGGTATGACTTCAATGGCAACAATGATGATGAAGAGCTGGATGGGTAAGGCTAAGGTCGCGACCATATCCGAGTTAATCCAGATTGCGATTGATGGTGGAGTGAAAATGTGGGTATGTCAGATGGCAATGGAGGTCATGGGTATAGAGAACTCAGACATAATAGATGGAATTGAAGAGCCGGTGGGAGCTGCCACATTTCTTGATTATGCAGCAGACGCAGATATTTCTCTTTTTATTTGATCGGTATAATTTAACCCTGAGAAAGGCAAGGTCAATATGTGGAGAAGATATTTATATCTTCTTAAAGAAAGGAGTTGAGAGATGAAGTTTAGCGATAAATGGCTAAAGATACCTTTTATTATCTTGGTAGTTTTTGCTTTCTCTTTTAGTTGTAGTAAGAAGCAGCAGGTTGTGGAGACACCCAAACCAGCAGGGCCGGAATATGGTACAGTAAAGGATAGCCTGGGAAAGCCCGTAGCGAGTGCATCCGTATATCTTGTACCAGCTTCCGAGCAGGCGGTTTCATGTAATCAAAATAGAATCGAATATTATCCACCCAGGGCTCATATTGTACGTCCCCCGGGCGAGAGGGCCTTCTTTGTGAATGGGGCAGATTCAACCATCTACCTCGCTTCAATTGACGAGCCTTTAGAGTATCTGGTCTATATGACACCCAAACCGGGCAAATGGCAGGTAACATATACAGACCCGAAGGGGAGATTCTGGTTTAAAGATACAAAACCTGGTGATTACTACATGTATGTAAAACCGGCTTCCAAAAAGCATCTCATGCCGGGAGGGAGTCTATGTTGCGGGGTGACGACTGTTAAGGGTGATGAAGATACAAGGAAAGAGATTACTATGCTGAGAAATGTCTCTCTCGAGGAGGTGGGCAAGGATTGGGATTTTCTTTTTGTTGATGGGAATCAAAAGACACCGGACGGACTTTATGGTATTCGTGCCGAGGATTGCGGAGAGTGTCATATAGAACAATACCTGGAATGGAAAGACTCTACCCATGCCCAGGCCCTCCAGGATGCTCAATACCAGGCAGAGATATCAAAACCGGGTTCTCCAAAATGGGTTTGTCTGAATTGTCACACACCAATTCAAAATCAGAGACCCTATTTTATAAGGGGACTGGTAGAGGGAGATTACTATCGTCCTATCAGAGAAGTCAATCCTGAATACGATCCTATACTTGAGAGAGAGTCTATTTCCTGTGCTATATGCCATGTCCGTGATGGATATATTATCGGTCCATATGGGTCCAAGGTAGCAGCTCATCCGGTGAAAAAGGATAAGTCATACTTAGGTGACCTTTGCAATTACTGTCACAACGTAAACGATGTCCTTAACCCTGCGACTGTATGCTGTTTTGATATAGGAAGGGAGATGCGATCGGGCGAGCCCTTTAGAAAAGGGGAAAATTGTGTGACATGTCATATGCAGTCCAAGAGACGACCACTGATGAAAGGTTATCCATCAAGAAAAGGGAGTGCTCACTGGTGGGCAGGCTCAGGCGCACCAAAATTCTTTTTTGGTTATGATAATATGGTAGAGAGAGGATATGTGCCGGGATTAAAGATAACCATTAAAGGTATTACCAATGTTCGTCCTGGAAAAGAGGCTATTCTCAAGGTCCACTATAAGAATGTAGCAGGACATTACCTTCTTACCGGTGATCCTGAGCGCTTTCTCCAGATGGAGGCAGCACTTGTGGATGGATCAGGGAAAAAGGTATACAAGACCATAAATAAGATTGAGCAGCATTGGATATGGGAGCCGGTTTCCTACAAAGATATAGATAACAGGATGAAGCCTTTAGAAGAACGGGTTTTGAAGATCAAAATTCCTTTGCCTGATAACCTTAATGGTCTGAAACTGGTATATAAAGGGACCCATGTACGGCTCACACCAGGACATGCGGATCATATGGAAGGGAGTGTATCTAACATCCGTGAGGTCTACCCCCTGTCTACGATCTTTTTTATGGAGGAGATCGATCTGAAGACCAAGAAGAGGAAAAAGTATCCATTGAAAGAGCTTATGGCTATATCTAAAAAGAAGGTAGGTGTGATCTAAATTTATATTCAGACAGGATTAACAGGATGGACAGAATAATATTCTTATAAATCCTGTTAATCCTGTCAAAAAGTCCCGCGCTAGGCGGTTAATAGAGATTACAAAGGGGGGAAGTTATGATGAAAAAGATACTTAGTTGTGTAATAGTACTTTTACTTACTGTTGGCATATCGTATGCCGCACCGATCAAGATCCCCAAGACAGGGGTTGCAACAAGCTATTCACCGGGGGATGATGGGGCATTACAAAAGGGGGTTGCCTGGCCAAGCCCGAGGTTTACAGACAATGGGGGCGGCACTGTTACTGACAATCTTACCGGTCTGATGTGGACAAAGGATGCCAATCTGGCAGGAAATAAAAGGGTGTGGCAGGATGCCCTTGATTACGTAGCAGATATGAACGCGGGGAAGAATAAAAACTTTGGTCATACAGACTGGAGGCTCCCGAACAGAAGGGAACTGAAGAGTCTTGTAGATGCATGGCAATATAATCCGGCCCTCCCTGCCGATCATCCATTTACGAATGTGGTACCCTATCAATACTGGTCATCTACGTCTCATGCCGGTTTAGACAACCATGCCTGGCGTGTAAATATGTGGGATGGTTATACCTCTGGTATGCATAAGGTATACAATGCATATCCTGCCATGGTTTGGCCTGTGCGCGGGAAGACAGGGAGTATTGTAAAACTCCCTGTAACCGGTCAGACAAAAAGCTATGCCAAAGGGGATGACGGCAGTTTAAAGATGGGAGCTAAGGTGCCTAATTCCAGGTTTAAAGACAATAAGGATGGCACTGTTACTGACAATCTTACCGGTCTGGTTTGGACTGAAAACGCTAATCTACATAAAGATACTGTATGGCAGGATGCCCTTGATTACATAGCAGATATGAATGCAGGGAAGAATAAAAACTTTGGTCATACAGACTGGAGACTTCCCAACTTAAATGAACTTGGAAGCCTGATAGATTTAGGATATGCCGGACCGGCATTAACCTCCGGTCATCCCTTTACCAATGTACAGCATTTTTCCTATTGGACATCTTCAAATTATAAAAATTTCGATTTCAGTGTGTGGGGTGTTAATCTGTGGGATGGTGAGGACTATTTCTGGGGTAAATCATATATATTCAATGTATGGCCGGTACGTGGTGGGCAGTAAAAGGAGTGCTGCGGTTGAAAGGAATAGCTGAAATAAGATTCTGTAGGGGGTGGCACGGACAGACTTGTTTGTCCGTGCGAGTATAGTATTTTTACAAAGGAAATTACAATACACAAATCACAAACAATCATGCCGGCAGGTCGGTATAAAGGAGAATGGAAATGGTATTTTTAGAGGAAGGTAGGTGTAGTATTGGGTAAAAAGATACTAATTTTATTGTTGATGTTACTATTTGTAAATGGGATATCACAGGCATATGAAGCGGCAGAGGTCGCGACAGGTCCGGATAGATTTAAAGATAATGGCGATGGGACCGTAACTGATACCATAACAGGCTTGATGTGGACTAAAGATGCACAGCTTGGAAAAGATATACCAGCATGGGAAAAGGCCCGTGGTTATGTAGGAGCTATGAATGCCGGGAAAAATGAAAACTACGGTTATACAGACTGGAGAATTCCTGACTTGACGGAGATAGAGAAGTTTACAGAAGGCACAGAGGAATATGGCCCTGCATCACCAACAGGCGATCCTTTTGTTAATGTTAAGGCAAATCAAACCTCTTACTTTTGCTGGAATAAGGAGGCCAGAAAATATGGCACCGGTATGGTTTGGGATGTCTTTAAATGGGGCGGCCGCTTGCGCAGCCGTAGTGGAGAGATAGAGAACACATTTATATGGCCGGTACGGGGAGGATCAGGGGCTGCTGAGACCTTTATTTTGAAAGAGGAAAAAAATCTTCCTAAAGCAGAGCCAGAGAAAAAAGCAGAAGGTGAGAGCAAAAAAGGGCTTTGTTTTATTACTATAAGTGCCTTTTGATAGGGCCCTACACAATGAAAACGAAATGGGTACTTTTTTCTATTATAAGTATAAGCGTATTTGTTGTGTTTGCATTCTCCTATAATTGGCAGCAAAATAGATTACAACAACAACCAGTAGCAGAGATAGAAGAAAAGCTCACTCCAATCTGGTATGGAACGTACAAAGAAAGAGAAGAGGCATCTATTCTAATAGATGAAAAGCTCCTTAATAGAAGACCAACATTTTATCAGGGGCAGATGCCTCTGAAATTCAAGGTGGCAAAAGGTGAAAATCATCCTCTCTCCTATAGTTTTGGTGATTTTCAAAATTTCTTTATTTATCATTCAGCCCCGGAATTAAATTACGGAATTGCAGAGGGGGCCTATACCATAGACAAGTCAGGGCGTTTAGTTGCAGAAGCGCGGCTTCAGCCTCTGATCTTTGTTGGTAATAGGCAGTTAATAGGGATTATTATCGAAGAATTTCATTACGGCTTAGATGGTGAGCTTATATTTAAATGTGAGAGCCGGATTGATTATCCCTTTGGTTTCAAAAGAACAGAGACAAACGTGGTCGGTAAAAAGGAGAGAGATTATTACTTTCTGTGGCCGGTTAAGAATTCTTAGAACATCCAAATTCTTTCATTTACAAGTAAAATAAAAAAACCACTCAATCTTGAGTGGTTTTTTTATTTTACTTCTTCTATATTTATAACGGGGCCGACGGGACTCGAACCCGCAACTTCCGACGTGACAGGCCGGTGCTCTAACCGATTGAACTACGACCCCATATATATATAAACAAGAAGAACCATTTAAATAATGGTAGGCGGAACAGGGATCGAACCTGTGACCTCTGCCTTGTAAGGGCAGCGCTCTCCCAGCTGAGCTACCCGCCCATCCTAAGAAACAAGTATAGCTATAAAGAGAGGGTTTGTCAACCATGACTCCTTAAAAAATATTATTGTGATTCAGACACTAAATTTAGGCCAGCCGTGATTTCACCGAGAAGCCTTAGAGTTTCTTGGTAATCTGCCCACCATCGATAGTATC
>QIDP01000090.1 GCA_003229375.1 Nitrospirota bacterium | reverse complement strand
ACCGATACAGAAATAAGGCTTAAGGGGCTTAAGGCCCTTACTGCATCTCTTGGTGATGTTGAAGCAGAACGGTTTATTTCTCTGATACAAAGAGAACCCTTTGATTATACGAAATGGCGCCAAGATTTGGATGACGACTTATCAATAGAGGAAATCAGTAAAAAGGCAATGGCTTTAAGAAATAAAAACACCGAACAATAGTATCCAGCCGACACGAAACAGCGGCTTTTTTTATTAACGTTGCTTTTGCTATCAATATTTTTCTGTTTTTCCAGAGGCTGTTCCCCATTTGTTTCGTGCGGCTGATACTGGTCGTTCGGCACCCCAAACAACAAATATATTTTTCTAAGGAGGTGTTACTATGTCAGATCAAAAGTTAAGATATTTCAATGATGATGGTACTGAGTTTGATCCCGATTTAATGTCAAAGCCAAGCCTCTGTGTTACTTGTAAAAAAGATGATGATAGTTCGGAAGAGGTACTCTGCAATCTTAATAGGGCTGACCAACAAGGAGAAGACTCGTTTAAATGTTACGCTTATGAACCTATTTCTGGAAAATGAAAAACACTCAACTAACCTGTTCAAGGTAAATATTGAATAAAATAATGGAAACTGATTTAAAAATTATGAAAACAGGAAGGAATCAAAAAATGGTATGTGACATTTGTGGGCAAGAAGGTGCTCGCATCCGCAGAATTGCCGAAACCTATGGCAAGGGTAAAGATCTACTTGTAATAGAGAACATCCTTTTTTTTGTGTAGGGGATACTGCAAAGTGCCCGAAAAAGATGTTCAAGAGGGAAGAGTTATTTCACACGAGGAAGTTGTCAAGGAGACCTCTAAGTGGTTCAAAAAATAGAATGGACAGTACGTGCACTCAATGATTTGAATAATATCTCCCCCCCCCTACACAATTTTGCAATATCAAATTTTAGCCGTTCGGTGAATATATATACTCTAGGAAATCTTAAGCTGGCTTGGTCATACATATTGGATTATGAAAATAGCAAAAATCCATATGAAGATCGGAAAGAACAAGTCAAAGGATGGAAAAAATATGCTGTAACTGATATTCAAGAAAATGCTGAAGTTTTAGAGAGAGCTATTTTTCTAAATAGCAAAGGATTTAAGAAATTGGATTCGTTGCATATCGCATGTGCCATTATTTCGATCTGCGACTATATTCTTACCACTGATGATAATATTCTGAAACGATCTGAAATATTAGAAGGAATCAAAGTAAATGATCCTATTGGTTTTATAAAGGAGGTTTTATCATGATTACCACCGATACAGAAATAAGGCTTAAGGGGCTTAAGGCCCTTACTGCATCTCTTGGTGATGTTGAAGCAGAACGGTTTATTTCTCTGATACAAATTTGTTTGTCCGTGCTCCTTTGGCTGTGTTGCATTGAGCAAGGCCAATCAAAGATGACCTGAAGATGAGATGCGAAAATGTGAATTTATTTTTGTGCGATCCCTAAGCCTTCCTTTTTGTGACTTTTTTTTTCGCCTTTTTTCCCTTTGTTTTTACTTTTGACGGTTTTTCTTTTTTTACTTTTGATTTTTTCCTGGTATTTTTAAAAACAGGCTCAATCCCTTCCATATCGATCCCAAAAAGTGATGACAGATCAGAATCGTCAATAACTCTTGAGCTTTTCTGTTCGGCTTTTTTGAGCAGGCTGGTGGTTTTGTCTCCAACAGCATCGGATATCAAGTCATGCATATCCACATTTCTTAAAGTAAAAAACAGCACAGGTTCATAATCCAGCCTTACCCCGACTCCATAGAGAGTTGCGGCAATATGCTTACACATACTTGCCCAGTCAGGACAACTGCAATTAAAAGAGATTTTTGATGGAGATGGGAATAGTCCTGATTTCTTATCAGTAAATATTTCTGACAGGGATTTTGGAAATTTACCCTCAAAAAATTCCTGCAGCGAGTCAAACTTTCCATTACAAATCTTTTTTATATTACTCCATATCTTTTTGTTTAACGGTTCTATCTTTATTTCTATTTTGTATGGAGATGATCTAGATCCAAGGACTAATGATTTTATAAGTCCTGGCTTTATCTGTAAATCCAGTACAGCGCTATTACGAACATAGCTCCTTCCTCTGCCTATACGGTTATAATAATCCGCATAGCTTTCCAGATTGGAATTCCAGGATTTCCCCCACCATGTCTTTGCTAATGTTTTGCCTTCAATAAAAACCGGTCTTAAGTCAGGATTTTTTTTATTAAGCGCCTTTATCTTCTTTTCTGCCTTTGCCTTTTGCTCTGCCTTTGACACGTAAGGTCTGTAAAATCCCCAGTATGACATTGTGTACCTCTTGAATGACACAAAAATTTTTAGTAACCGTTCACAGTTATCAGTTTACAGTTTTTTCAATTTCCTTTTACTTTCTGTTTTCATTAACTGTAAACCGTGAACTGTGAACGGTTACAATTTTTATTTGTTCTTTTTCGCTTATTAAGCAATTATAAACTAAGTTTAAACATATCTACTATATCTTTATTATCCATTTCTGTTATCCAGTTTTCCTTTGAGCTTTGAATTATACTACGGGATAATGTTGATTTTTCTTCCAGCATTGAATCAATCTTTTCCTCAACTGTCCCTTTTGTTATAAATTTATGCACTACTACATTTTTCTTCTGACCGATCCTGAATGCCCTGTCAGTTGCCTGATTTTCAACAGCTGGGTTCCACCATCTGTCAAAATGGATAACATGATTTGCCTCGGTTAAGTTGAGCCCCACACCTCCGGCCTTGACCGAGAGTATAAAGAATGGAACATACTCTTTACCCTGAAAACGCTCTATGATCTTTTTCCTCTTTGCAGCAGGAATGCTGCCATGCAAGATCAATCCTTCTCTTCCAAACACGGTTGTTAAAAAATTACAAAGAGGTTCGGTTATCTCTTTAAACTGTGTAAAGATCAGTACCTTTTCTCTTTTTTCAAAGATAGTTTCACAAATCTCTCTTAACCGTTGAAATTTACCGCTATCGTTTTCCGGATAATCTCCACTGTCAAGATATTGACCCGGATGATTGCATATCTGTTTAAATTTTATAAGGGAAGCAAGAATAATCCCCTTTCGTTGAATACCTGCCAGTTCTTCTAAACCTCGTCTTATATCGTTTACAAGTTTTTTATATAAAACAATCTGTTTTTTACTTAATGCAGCATAGGTTTTCATCTCTATCTTGTCAGGCAGGTCTGAGATAACCGACTTATCTGTTTTCAGTCGTCTCAAGAAGTATGGACTGATCACTTTTTTTAGTTTTCCATACCCTTTAGAATCATCTTTTATCTTTTTTGCATACTCTGTAAATTCCTTTGAATTCCCCAGTAACCCTGGATTGATAAAATCATAAAGTGACCATAAATCTGAGAGTCTGTTTTCTATGGGGGTACCGGTCAGGATTATCCTGTTATACGATTTTAATTTTTTTACTGCCTTTGTCTGTTTTGCCCCAGGATTTTTAATTGCCTGTGCTTCATCTAAGATAACATAATTCCATGAATAGGATTTTATTGATTCATATCTTTGTATTAAGGCGTAAGTAGTAATAATCAGGTCATAGTTATCTATGAATTTATCGTCTTTCATAATGATTTTACTCCCAGGGTTTGCCCCTGGATGGGCAATAAAGAATTTTAATGAAGGTGCAAACCTGGTTGTTTCATTCTGCCAGTTTGAAAGTAAAGAAGCCGGTATAATTAACAGGTTAGTCCCTTTTACTTTTTTTGTCTTTAAGTTGTTTAAAAAGGCGAGAATTTGAATAGTTTTGCCTAATCCCATATCATCTGCCAGGCATGCCCCGAATTGTAATGAATGTAAAAAATGCAGCCAGTTTAATCCACTTTGCTGGTAAGGCCGCAGTTTTGCCTTGAATAATTTCCCGGGAAGTATTGCCCTGATCGTATTCGGATATCTTAATTTGTCAATAACCGATTCAAGCCATTCTCCATTTGAGACTTCCAGTATATTATCCTCTTGAGCGTCTCCAAAGATAGATTTAGCTCCTAATTGCATTCTCATAGCCTCTTTGAGGCTTAAACCGCCGTCTTCCATTACGTCTTTAGCCTTTTCAAATACCTCAAGGACCTGATTTAGTTTTTCAGAATTAACCTCAACCCATTTTCCCTTGATATAAGCAAGACCTTCTGATTCTTCTAATATCTTTCTTACCTGTTTTTCAGTAATAACTGAATCTCCTAAGATCAATTGTGTGTCAAAATTTAGGATGGATTCCATACCCAGATATTTTGGAGAGGAGTTTCCGATTGTAACGTTGAGTTTAAATGAAGATGCCCCGCTCTTCCACCAGTCAGGTATCCTGCACAAGATTCCTGCTTTTTCATATATTACAACTTCTTTTAGAAACATAAAGGCATCTTTTGAAGTCCATGCCAGAGGATGAAAGATTTCACCGGAGTCTAAAAGGTCTGCTATCAGACCGCTCTCTTTTGCAGCTAAGTGAACAGTGGTAAGAAGGTCAAGCAGCTTCTGGCTGTCATTGCCATATTCTTTCAAGGCAAATTTTAAAGGGATATGCCTTGATGTCCCATGTTTGCTTAAACCGGTTGAATAGGTTGCCAGAAAAGCAAAAGGATATTCTTCTGATTTTTTGTTTTCAACAAGGTGAAAATAGACCCTGCCTATAAGGTGAATCTCAGGGCTGTAGGTCTTTAAAAAATCTTCCACCGTGCCGTCATATCCTTTTATCTCCTGCTGGAATTTGGTGTTTATTCGTGACCATATAAATTTTAAAAGGGCATCATCCAAATATTCAGCGCCGGTCATAAAAGGGGCTTTTTCTAGTATCTCTACAATCTCTTTATCTTCAGGAGGAATGCGGATTTTTTCTCTTATCTCTTCAAGATCAGGAGTTTGACGTAACTTTTCTGCGAAAACACCTGTAAAATTTCTCCAAAATTCCAGAGAAACAGACATGGGTATTTTTTTGTCAGAAAGGCCTAAAAACAATAAAGCAGAAAAGATATCTTCCTGAAACCGTTTATATATCTCTTTTTGTAAAATTTGTTTGCTTTTATCTGTTTTCGTATCGGAATCTATCCATTCTAACTGGATAGTACCATTTGGCATCACAACTGCTGTTAATTCCTGGCTCATAACATTTCCTTTGTTTATTTACCTAACCCTATGTATTCTCTCCTTTTTTTGTATTGGTCCGCGTGAATTGGACAAATCCGATTCAGGTTTAAACTAATGGCTTGATATTAAAAGAACTATACCCATGACCAAAAGATTACCAAAAATGGCAGAAAAAGTCATCAAAAAAATGATAGTTTCTTACATGAAGTATGACCCATAATAAAAAAGTTTCAACTTCACTGCCTCACTGTAAGGAGGAGATAGAGTCCCATGGTAATAAATATGAGATTTGCCCCCCATGCTGCCAAAAGTGGTGGTAATCCGCCATTGTATCCCAGCGATATACCCATGGAGAAGATGAAGTAAAAGCTAAATCCGATCACAATGCTCAGTCCGATACAAAAGGTCATACCGCCGCTTCGGCTCGATCTGAGCGAAAGGGGTATACCTATCAGTGTCATTACAAGGCTAATAAAGGGAAATGATAGTTTTCGGTGCATATCCACTGTATATCTTGTATCGTCAAAACCCTCTCTCCTTATCTTCCTGACATACCGGGATATCTCTCTGAGGCTCATCTCTTCCGGTCGCTTCTGCACCTCCTTGAGGTCTTCAGGTGTGCCGCTGACTATAATATTCTTCTCTTTGAAATAATCGGTTGAAAATGTTCCGTCTTTATGGAATGTTCTTATGACCACATCGCTGAAATGCCATCTTCTATCTATCCATGTTACAAGTGTTGCATCGATCCTTTGTCTTATCATCATCCCTTTATCATATCTATATATACTTATCCCTTTAATGGTATTTGTATCAGGATCAAACAATTGTATATTCCAGATGGATCCATCCTCGGAATGAAACCATATCCTGTCTCTTTTAAATATCCCCTTGGGGTTCTGTTTTCTTACCTTTACATAGAAGATATGGTTAGCCTTCATGGTAGTAAATGGTATGATGTACTCATTAAAAAGAATGGTTAGAAGGACTAATACCAGCGTAGTAGCTAATACAGGAGTGAAAATCCTGACAAGACTTATTCCGCATGCCTTCATCGCAGTGAGTTCATTATTCCTTGAGAAAATACTCGTTACTATTACTGTTGAGAGCAGGACCGATGGGGGTACCATAAGAAACGTGATCCAGGGTATCTTGAAGATGAAGTATTTTATACAGTCAGTCGCGGTGGAGTGTCGTATAATAAATTCATCTATCCTCTCAAAGAAATCTATGACAAGGAAGAGGCTTATCATGATGACCAGTATCAGGAGGAAGATCTTTAGAAATTCATTTAAGATATAGCGACTGAGGATCCTCATGAGTGTTACTCCCTGGCGGTCTTAAAGACTAAGAATATTCCAACAATCCCCACAATTACATTTGGCGTCCATGTGGCCAGGAGAGGGGGGATATTACCTGCCTTTCCCAGACTCTCCCCTGATATCATACAGAGGTAATAGAAGAGAATGATTGCCAGACTTATAGCAAAGCTGCCATACTTTCCTGCCCTTCTTGACTTTATCCCAAGAGGTGCACCTATTATACCTAAGATAAAGCAGTTGACAGGTATAGAAAATTTCTTGTATAGTTCTACCATCTCACTAGAGTAACTCTTCTTCTCTCTTTTTAACCGGTTAATCCTCTCCTTTATCTCTTTGATCGGCATCTCCTTTATCCCTTTAAGCACAAGAAGTTTACCGGTCGGAGATGCGGTATTAGGGATATCAAGGGATAGATCATAGGTGTTAAAGGTGAGGAGCTGATATCCTTCACGATCCTTACTAATTGTATGGATTGTCCCGTCCCTTAAATGGAGGGTCACCTTCATGGACTCCTTATCGGTTCTAATTCTCCCTTCACTGGCAGAGATGGTATGAGGTCTGTCCATGGTCCTTGAATCTGCAATAAAGATACCCTTCATATGGTTATCAGAGGCAGATTTTTCATTTATGTATATCACCAATCCCTCAAAGTCGTTATTAAATATCCTCTCTTTAACCTCATAGTTGGCATTGGAACTAAAGCTCTTAAATACGAGTCTTCTAAATGACGTGGTACCGTATGGGAGGGCATAGATCATGAGGAGATTTGTAGCTATATATGCGAGGAGTGAAAGGATCATAACAGGAAAAAGGAGGCGGTAAAAGCTGAGACCATGGGCACTCATGGCAATAATCTCGTTATCAGCAGAGAGACGGCTAAAGGTTATGAGTGATGCAACCAGGACAGCCATGGGAATGGTTATTACAAGGAAGGCAGGCGAAAGAAATATCATAAGCCTGAGGATAACTGATATGCCTATCCCCTTATTGATGATCATCTCTGTCATGTAAAGGACCTTGTCTAGAAACAGGACAGAGGTCAGAACACATAGACCAAGCATAAAGAATCTGAGTAGTTCTTTTAATATATACCGGTCAATGATCTTCACTATTTAATCTTTGCTTTATCTTTATTCGCTACCACTACAAGGATATAGTTATCAGGATTGAGATACTTCCTGGCTGCCTTAAGGACATCCTCTTTGGTGACTGCATTGATCCCCTTCGGAAACTCTTCAAAGTAATCGATACCGAGGTTGTAAAACTCGATGGAGGTCAGTATACCGGCAGCCTTTGAGTTGGTATCTATCCTTAATGGGAAACTACCTGTGATATAAGATTTTGCATCCCTTAATTCCTCATCAGATACCATGTCAGAGCGTATACGCCTCATCTCCTTTATAACCTCTTCTATTGCCTGATTGGCCGATTCATTCTTTGTCTGAAGATTAACAAAAAATGTCCCACTATATACCTTCATGCCAAAATGACTGTATATACTGTAGACCAGCCCCAGATCATCACGGATATTGTTCATGAGGCGCGAGGAGAATCCACCACCCCCCAGGATATGGTTCATAAGGCGGACAGAATAGTAATCCGGATGGGTTCTTTCTATACCAAGGCCTCCCATGAATATATTCGCCTGGGTTATATCCTTATCTACTATCTTTACCATTCTCTTATCTGATATAGAGGGGGATGCAAATGCAGGAAAGTCGATCGGTCTTTTCTCCCATTTCCCAAAATATCTCTTGACTATTGATAGGGCCTCATCCCTGGTGATATCCCCTGCAATGGCCATGATGAGGTTGTTCGGTTGATAGTATCTATTGTAGAATGAAAATATATCCTTTTGTTTTATCTCAGGAAGGGTCTCTGCAAACCCTTTCACCGGTCTATGATAGGGATGACCATCGAAGACCATATTGTAGAATGCCCTAGAGGCTACAGAACCTGGATCCTCCTTTTCCTGTATTATCCCTGCTAATATCCTGCCCCTCTTTTTTGATATCTCTTCCTCTCTAAATGCAGGATTCATCAGGATATCAGAGAGGAGATCGAATCCTGTATCAATATCCCTCTTTAAGATGGTCAGTCTTGCCCCTGCATAATCATCACCACAGAGTGTTGTCAGTCTCCCCCCTATAAAATCTATCTCCTCAGATATTTGGGTAGCTGTTCGTCTTACAGTCCCTTCTGTCAGGAGCTTGGATGTCAGATTCGCTATCCCTGCCAGTCGCTCTGTATCATACATGGCCCCGCCCCTCAATTTTATATCAACAGTAAGGATAGGCAGACTGCGTCTTTCGAGGATGAGGAGGGTCATGCCGTTTTCAAGTATTTCCCTCTCTATATGGGGTGTCCCTGTACTGGTAGGGATAGGTGGGGAGATATGGTGCCAGGTCCTGCCGCAACCGAGGATAAATAAAAACAAAAATATATATATTAAAAGGGTCTTATATGATTTCATAAAAAGTCTCTTTTGGTTTATTCCTTTTTCTTCTCCGGTATCAGGATACCGACTGTGCGGTTTCTTTTGACCAGATATTTCTCTGTGACACGCCTGATATCCTCTATTGTTACATTCCTTATATTATCTGTAAATCTATCTAAATATTCATATCCTGCACCAATGGTCTCGGCTATACCGATAAGCATTGCCTGATAAAATAATGAATCCTGTGAAAAGATAAACTCTGCCTCAATCTGGTTCTTTGCCTTTTGAAGTTCCTTCTCTGATACAGCCCCTTTCCTGATCTCCTCCAATTCATGGTAGATCATCTCTTCCACTTCTTCTATACCCCTTCCTGGCCGTAACCCTACATAGATGGAAAAGAGTCCCGGGTCTGCCTTGAGATTCTCATACCCGCCATCAGCAAATAATGCAGCCTCCTTCTCATATACCAGGTTTTTATATAGCCTCGAACTCTTTCCACTGAACAGGATATTAGAAAGAACCTCTAAAGGATATACATCAGGATCCTTAAAGTTAGGAGTATGATAACCAATAAATATATATGGTATCTCAGCCTCCTTTTGGAGATAGATACGCCGCTCACCCATCTGTTCCGGCTCAATCACATTGAGAGATGAAGGGTCTTTGCCCCTCGGTATCTTTCCAAAATACCTCTTTATCTCGGAGATGATCCCCTCTGTATCAAAATCACCTACCACAACAATAATAGCGTTGTTTGGTATATAGTAGGTCTTATAGTATGTATAGAGATCATCCCTTGTAAGGGACCTTATATCATTCATCCATCCTATTACCGGAGAACGATAGGGATGGACCTTGAACGCCATGGCATTCATCTCCTCAATAAGTTGAGATGAGGGATCATCTTCTGTCCTTAGACGTCTCTCCTCTGCTACCACATCCCGTTCAAGAAGGACCTCTGCAGGATCAAGGATTAAGTTCACCATCCTGTCAGATTCTAACTCAAGGGAGAGATATAGCCTGTCACTCGATAATTTCTCAAAATATGCTGTATAGTCCTCTGATGTAAAGGCATTCTCATTACCACCGTTTCTGGCAACTATACGGGATAATTCCCCTTTTGCGTATCTCTCTGTACCCTTGAACATCATATGCTCCAGGAGGTGAGAGACGCCTGTCTTCCCTATCCCCTCGTTTCTTGCCCCTACCCTGTACCATATCTGGAAGACGAATATAGGTGCCCTGTGGTCCTCCAGGGTCACTATCTCAAGCCCATTATTCAGGATTGTCTTCCTTATATCCCTCGCTTCTGACAGAGGGACTAGATAAAGGAGAAAGAAAAGAGTATAAATAATAATATGAATATACGTTTTGCTTTTCATATAATTTTTAAAACTTCTTAACATTTCAACATTTTTTTTGTCTTCACTACTGCCTCCATGGCATCCTTTGCATAGGCATCTGCCCCTATCTCATCGGCATACCCCTGAGTTACCACTGCACCACCTATCATGATATATGGCCTTTTTTTAATACCCTCAAATCCCTTAACAACCTTCTCCATCTCCAGCATAGTCGTTGTCATTAAGGCGCTCAACCCAACCATATCAGCCCCCAAATCTAATGCCTGCTGAACTATCTCAACTGCTGATATCCCTTTACCCAGATCTATTACCTCAAAGCCATGATTCTTAATAAGTGTTATTACAATATTCTTCCCTATATCGTGTATATCCCCCTCAACAGTTGCCATGACTACCTTGCCTGCATAGGATAAATTCTCTTCCTTCAACTCCTTCTTTATCCTGGTGAATGCCTTTTCCATTGTCTCTGCAGAGAGGATCATCTGCGGGAGGAATAGTCTCTTTTTATCGAACCGGTCACCAACCTCTGTCAGTGCCGGTATCAGCACATTGTCACTTATCTCCATCGGTTTTATACCGCTCTTCAGTACCTCCTCCACAAGTGTAAGGATATTCTCCTTATCCCCTTCTAAGATACCCTGAAATAGCCTATCCTTACAGGAGTTATGGAGTTGAGGAGCTGAAGAATTAACTTCCTCACCCCCTAACTCTCGAATTCCTTCACTCTCTAACTCTTGAACTCCAATAGCATGTCTCTCTATATACCTCTCCCCTCTCTTATCCTTATTAATAAGGACAGCCGAGGCATTGCATAGCCTTATCACCTGGGTATCAGAGGTATTTATTATAGCAGCATCCAGACCTGCACCCAATGCCATTGAAAGGAAGGCAGAATTTAAGAGACTACGATTAGGCAGACCAAAAGATATATTACTGACACCAAGCACGGTAGAGAGTCCTAACTTCTCTTTGATCATCCTTATACACTTGAGTGTCTCCAGGGCCTGATCCTGCTTTGCACTGATGGTGAGGGTGAGACAGTCAATAATAAGATCATCCTCATGGATCCCATATCCCTTTGCCTCCTTTAGTATCCGCTCTGCAATCTTGTATCTATCCTCTCCTGTCCCGGGTATCCCCCTCTCATCCAGGGTCAGCCCCAGTATAGCAGCACCATATCTCTTTGCTAATGGAAGTACAGCATCCAGGCTTTTCTTTTCGCCTGACACAGAATTTATAATAACCTTGCCATTTGCTGCCTTTAGCCCTGCCTCCAGTGCCTTATAGTTGTTAGAATCGATCATTATCGGGATATCTGCAACCCTCTGGACAGTAAGCACCGCCCTCCTCATCATCTCTGCCTCATCTATCCCCGGGCATCCTACATTTATATCAAGGATATCTGCCCCCTCCTTGACCTGACTCACTGCTTCATCTCTGATAAGCAGGGTCTTACCCTCTTTTAATTCAGCGCTCAGTCTCTTCTTTCCGGTAGGGTTTATCCTTTCACCTATCTTTACAGGAAGACTCTCGCCCCCGATTGAGACAACCTTCCTGGTGCTCGATACCAGTGTCACACGGGGAGGTCTCCTCTTTATCGGTTTTAATCCCTTGATCTCCCTGACAATGGCCTTCATATGATCAGGCGTGGTACCACAGCAACCACCAAAGACATTCACCCCTTCACGGACAAACCTCTTTGCATATTCACTTATATTACGGGGTGTTGCAGGATAAAAGGTCTCATTTCCCTTTAACTGAGGCAAACCAGCATTAGGCTGAAATACCAGCATCTTTCCAGAGACTTTGCCCATCCTCTTTGCTATCTCTAGAAGCCCCTCCGGTCCAAGACCACAGTTGACGCCAACCACATCTGCCCCAAGGGATTCGAGTGTTACACAGGCAGACTCCGGCTCAACGCCTGTTACTGTTCGCAGGTCATCCTGAAAGGTCATCATCGCAAATTTGGGGATATCTGTTACATCTCCGGCAGCTATTATGGCAGCCTTGATCGCCATAATGTCAGAAAAGGTCTCAAATGCAAGGAAATCTGCTCCCCCATCTACACAAGCTGATATCTGCTCCTTATATATATCGTATGCCTCATCAAAGGTCATATCACCGTGGGGTTCTATAAAACTTCCGAGAGGACCAATCGATCCCCCCACAAAACACCTTCCATCTGCTGCTTCCCTTGCTATCTTTACCCCTTTGAAATTGATCTCATGCACCTTTTTGTCCAGTCCATATTCTCCTAATTTGCCACGATTACCGCAAAAAGTGTTGGCAAGTATGATATCAACCCCTGCCCTCACATACTCACTGTGGACCTCCTTTACAAGACCCGGATCTGAAAGGTTTAATTCCTCAGGACACGCACCCGACTTCATCCCCCTCAACTGAAACATCGTACCCATGGCCCCATCGAGGATCAATACCTCTGATTCTAACCTGTTTAATAAATTCTTACTCATTTCATTTGACCATCTATTTAATTAGTGTCTGATCTCCATCTCCTTTACCTTTTTCCGTAAGGTATTACGATTAATCCCGAGAATATTTGCTGCCTTGACCTGGTTTCCCTCTGTCTCATTCAGCACTATCTTTATAAGAGGTTCTTCAATACATCTGATAATCAGATTATGCAGATCTCCCTTTTCTGAGCCGTCTATTTTTGATATATATCGCCTGAGTTTCTTGCTAAGCCATTCCTCAATATTCATATCGTCTTTTTCTCCGGGTAATCCCCCTTTTTTGTCATGACTTTTTGTCTTTGATCTACACACAACAGGACTCTTGGTCATAATGGCCATCCTCCTTAAAGACTTAACCAAGTAAATTTGACCTTATTGCAAAAACTTCAAAAACAGGGTAGCCTCAACCTAATTAAGTAACCGCTTGATTTATAGCAACTTTTTCGAAGGCTAAAGCCTGCGGCTTACCAATTTCAGGGTTTTTGCAGTAAAGTCAAACGTGAAAACCCATAGGCAATGGAGAATAGATGATAGGAATCTTCTCCAGAAAACATGAGTGATGATAACAAATGATGAAGGGTTGGTCAAGAAAAAATTGATAAGCCTCCTATAAAGAGGTAATGTTGACTTTTCCTGTACAATCCTTTATTCTTTCAATATGCTTAGAAGATTATACGACTGGATATTGCACTGGGCAGCGACACCTTATGGTATATGGGCACTATTTATACTCGCCTTTTGCGAATCATCCTTCTTTCCTATCCCCCCGGATCCTTTGCTTATTGCACTTGCCATATCACTACCGACGAAATCCTTCAGATTTGCATTTGTATGTTCTATTGCTTCGGTTATAGGGGGAATGTTTGGGTATTTTATCGGTTATGAATTAATGGATTCAATAGGAAGACCCATACTTGAGTTTTACAATGCCATGGACAGATATGAAGACATACAAACTTTATATAGGAACTATGATGCATGGGCTGTAGGGATAGCCGGATTCACTCCAATCCCTTACAAGGTATTTACTATTGCTGCTGGCGCATTTAAGATCGATTTATCGGTATTTATCCTTGCATCGGCTGTCAGCAGGTCAGCACGGTTTTTTATTGTTGCAGGATTGATCTATAAATTTGGGGAACCTATAAGGTCTTTTATAGATAGATATTTCAATGTGCTTTCCATTGCGTTTATAATACTCTTAATCCTTGGCTTTGTTATATTAAAAGGAGTATTTTAGGTAAATATAAAGGTTCTTTCGTAAAAAAGAGGTGAAAATGTTACATGGAGTAATAATGGCCGGGGGATCCGGCACGCGATTTTGGCCTAAGAGCAGAAAAAACAAACCAAAACAGTTACAGAATATCTTCTGTAAAAGGACAATGATACAGGAGACGCTCCACCGTATTAAGCCGCTTATTGATACTAATAATACATTGGTCATAACCGGCAGTTCTCATGCAGGGCAATTAAAGAAACAGATCCCTGAGATTCCGGATCAGAATATCATTATAGAACCTGTTGGAAGGAATACCGCACCCTGTATTGGCCTTGCAGCGCTTTATATAAAGAGAAAAGACCCTCATGGAGTAATGGCTGTTTTGGCAGCAGACCATCTAATAAAGGATGAAAGGGAGTTTTTAAATGTCCTGTCAGTGGCTAAAAGGGTGGCAGAAGAAAAGGGATACCTGATTACTCTCGGCATCAGGCCCAAAAAACCTGAGACTGGATATGGATATATCCAGTACGGGGAAGAGATACTGGATATAAATAACAAAAGGGTATTTAAGGTCAACAGATTTATTGAAAAACCTGAAAAAGAGGTGGCAGAAAAATTTTTATCCTCTGAAAACTATCTCTGGAACAGCGGGATGTTTATATGGAAGGCAGATACTATCCTAAAGATGATAGAGATACACCTTCCGGAATTGTATCAGGGACTGATGAGAATCGATAATGTCATTTCGACTGATAAGGAAGGGGATACTATTGAGGAGGTATACTCCTGTATTGAGAATATATCTATAGATTATGGCATCATGGAAAAAATAAAAGATGTAGTAGTGATACCCTGTGACCCCGGATGGAGCGATGTAGGATCCTGGAATTCCCTCCCGGATGTACTGCCTTGTAATGAACATGGAAATGTCATAACAGGAAAACACATTGGTATAGATACCACTGGATCCATTATTCATGCACCGCATAAGCTAATAGCTACAATCGGAATTAAGGATATGATAATAATAGAAACCGAGGATGCCTTACTTATCTGCCCCAGGGAAAGGGGAGAGGATGTAAAAAGATTGGTAGAGAGCATAAAAGAGAAAAAAATGGACGAATATCTATAGATTTTGTAACTACTCAGGTTGTTTTCATGCAAGTATTCTAAACGCTTCGACAGGCCGAATTGATAATGCAATTCGCTTATTTGTATGATCTCGCATATTTCTTCCTCACTATTCAGCTAAATACCTATAGACTATCCACCTGAGTAGTTACGCAAAAACAATGTAATCAGTTTCTATAAGTTTTTGTAATATCATCCAGAATATCTTGAAGAGAAAGCTTGGTTATCGCAGTATAGGTATCTGCAGCACCATAGTAGATAAACAATTCATCACCCTTGACTATTACGCCGGTAGGGAAAACTATGTTAGACAGAAATCCCTGACGTTCATAATCTGTTTCAGGGATGAGAATGGGGTGTTCTGACTTTCCGATCAATCTTTGAGGGTTGTCTAAATCAAACAGGGCTGCACCTGTATAATAGACACCTACATTGTCTGTCTCATCAGCCCTGCATGAATAATGGTATATCTCAAGCCATCCTTCCGGAGTTTTGACAGGAGGTGTTCCTGCCCCCACCTTCATGAACTCCCAATCAGAATCACTACCAATGATCGAATAATGATGACCCCAATGGATCAGGTCTGGCGAATATGCCATCCATATTTCCGGGGGACCAAACGGATTTGCACTCAGGGGGCGATGGAAGGCAACGTAATTATTGCCAATCTTTTCCGGAAATATTACCACATCCTTGTTTTCGGTGGGAAATATGATTCCGTGCTTTTCAAAATACAAAAAATCTTTTGTGGAGGCCAAAGCCGTTACTATTCCATGTCTGGAAACAGCAACATAGGTGATATAAAATCTATCCCCGATGGGTGTGATTCGAGCATCCTCAATCCCAAATTCCTCATATGGTTCTTCAGGAGATATTGTGGGAATTTCATCTATTGAGTCAATATTAATCCCATCCCGGCTTTTTGCTAAGCGCAGATGTGATATATTGGTGAGACGCATGAGATTGTTGGATTTAAATCTTACCAGTCGTTCATCCAGGATATTTACAGTATCTATTTTTTGCCAATCAATGGCAATATTTCCATTTTCTACCCCGGGCAAGGCAATTTTACCATCTCTCTTTTCTTTTGGCATTTCTGCCACGCGAATCAGCAAATATGTTGCATTTCCAAATTCAGCCACACCAGGATTGAATGATCCAACTACCTCAAAATCTTCCCGCGAAGGTTTTACATTATCAGGAGTTATTATACATTGATCAAACAGTCTTTGTATCATAAGGAGTTCTCCTTTGCTCGCCTCCTGCGGCATTCTCTAAACTGCTATTATAGTGTCCATCCATTAATGGATGGACACTATTCTAAAAGATAACGAATAACATCCCTGGCAGAGTAAGTTGATTCCACGTTCTTCAAAAAACGTGCAAGAAATTTGTAATCATCACCGGCTGTAACAATGGGTTTTTCAATATAACCATTTTCCTGTAGTTGCGGTAAACCAATATTTGCCATTAATCCGTTACAAAGACATTTTCGACCTATCACATCCTCAGGAGATCCTCCTTTTCTTATATAGCTTTCTATTGGTTCGGATGGACAGCGATACCCTAAAGAGCCATCCTTCTTTTTATAGATATGCCTGAGGTAGCCTAAATCACAGATTCTGGTTCTATCAAGATATTCCTTGTCTTCTGAGATAGACCCCTCCATCGAGATGACTTTAAAAGGAAACCCTGTTGGAGAAGCCTTTGGATCAGTAAACACAACGCCTTCCCCTCTGGCTGTTTTTTGTAGGAGTTTTTGTTTGATTTCTTCCGACAAAGCAGATTCCCTTGAAAATGCAAAAGATGTCCCTACCTGAATTCCTTTTGCCCCTAACGCAAGCGCTTCCTTCAACTTCTCAGGTGAGCCGTAAGAGCCTGCTATCCAAAAAGGAAGTCCCAATCTTTTTATCTTTTCAAAATCGACTTTATCCTTTTTACCATAGAGCGGTTCGCCCTTTGCATTCAAATGTAGTTTTCCTCTCGGAGGGGCATTGTGTCCACCGGCAGTAAGATTTTCTATGACAAATCCATCCACTTTTCCGGTCGCTTTTTTTAGTAATGCTATAGCTAAAGTCACCGAAGAAATGATCCCCAAAAATTTAGGCAGTTTTAACTCGGGCAGGACTTTCTGAATTAATTTTTTGGGATCAAATCTGATTCGATAAGTATCCCCGGACCCCGCGCCTTCTACATACATTTTCAATGAGGCTTCTTCATGATTTGCAAATTTGTCTAAAACACCCGGAATTTCTCTGGGAATTCCAGCTCCAATAAGCACATAATCCACTCCGGCAAGCATAGCTCCATAAAGAGAAAAAAGTGTTGGTAATTGTATCTTTTCAAGAAAATTAATTCCAACCACTCCTTTATGGCCTTCTTTAGCAAGAAAAACCTCTGCAAAATTGGCTACCACAGTAAGCTCTTGAAGAAAACGATTAGGATTTTGACTATATATTGAAACTTTTTTAAACACATCTTTATCCTTTTTTCCGCCAGAGATAAAAAATGTATCTAAAATTCTTTGGGCCATTTCAGGAATAGGAAAATGTTGCATTGCACGCCAGAGATGCCCCCCTGGATCACCTGTTTGTAGGCGTCTAGCCAAAATCACATCAAGAGCTGTGCCGGAAACAACACCTAACTGCCCTATTTGAGAAACCGTCCTGGCAAGAAGCCAACTGGAAACCCCGGCCCCCAGTCCACCTTGAATAATAACAGGGTAATTCAACATATTGAAAATCCTACAATTGATTAATCAGCATAAACCACTACCCCATAGTAGTAATATCCTAAAAAGGTTTACAGTTTAAGCAATTAATATAATATTTAGATCTACCTTCCTGAAATGTGTCTATAACTCAAGGAGACAGATCACAAGTAACCGTTTTAAATAAGTTATCACATACTATCTATGAATGCAAATATCATCTTGCGTCAAAATATCGTCACAGAATATATAAACCAGAACCAGATGTCCCTACATATTGACTCTTCTTATTATTTAGGATATTATTAACCCCAAGATTTGCATTTATTTATAATTATGTGAGGGGGATCATCCTATGGTATCAGCAGAAAGAGAGAGTTATATTCAGACACTCTTTGCCGAAAGAGTAGGAGGGGCAGGTTTTGGAAAGGGAACAAATATCTATAAATTTGAGAAGATAAAGAGGGCAAAGAGGAGGGCTTTAAAAGAAAAACCGGGTGTTGAGCTTCTCGACCTTGGGGTGGGTGAACCTGACGAAGCAGCCTTTCCAGGTGTGATCGAGACCTTACAGAGAGAATGCGGAAGGCCTGAGAACAGGGGGTATGCAGACAATGGCGTTGAGGAGTTCAAAGAGGCAGCAGCGAGATATATGGACAGGGTCTTCGGAATATCAGACATAGATCCTCAGAGGGAAGTCCTGCATGCAATTGGCTCTAAACCTGCCCTGGCCATGTTTCCTGCAATATTTATAAATAAGGGAGATGCAGCATTGCTTCCAATACCGGGTTATCCTGTCCTGAGCACACACAGCAAGTGGTACGGAGGGGATATTATATATCTCCCTCTCAAGGAGGAGAACGCCTTCCTGCCTGATCTTGACTCGATCAGTGAAGAGGGCAAAAAAAAAGCAAAACTCCTCTACATAAACTATCCCAATAATCCTACAGGTGCAACCGCCACTGTTGAGTTTTACCAAAAGGTTGTAAAGTTTGCAAAGGAGAACAACATTATTGTAGTACAGGATGCTGCCTATGCAGCACTTACTTTCAATGGAAAACCTTTTAGTTTCCTGTCCATCCCGGGTGCAAAGGATGTAGGTGTAGAAATACATTCGCTTTCCAAGGCATTCAATATGACCGGCTGGAGGCTGGCATTTGTTGTCGGCAATGAGCTTATTGTTAACGGGTTTGGTTATGTAAAGGATAACTGCGATTCAGGACAGTTTATAGCCATTCAAAAGGCAGGCATATATGCATTGGAACATCCTGAGATTACCGAAGAGATCAGGGCGAAGTATGAGAGAAGATTAAAACTCCTTGCAGAGACCTTAAGTTCTGTTGGATTTAATGCGAAACTGCCAAATGGCTCTTTCTATCTGTATGTAAAGATGCCTCGCGGTATAAAAGGTGGAAAAAGATTTGAATCTGCAGAGGACTTTTCTCAATACCTGATTGTAGAAAAGCTAATTTCAACTGTTCCATGGGATGATGCGGGACATTTTGTCAGGTTTTCTGCCACCTTTGAGGCCTGTGATGAAGAAGAGGAAATACGTATAGCAGGAGAGATAAGAAAGCGGTTATCAGATGTGGAATTCGAATTCTGATTTTCAGGTGAAACATATAGCATATATCGGTATTGGATCAAATATCGGGAATACCTACTCTAATTGTTTAAGGGCAATTGAGGAGTTGAACAGATCAGGGAAAAACAGGATAGTGGCAAAATCCTCCCTTTACAAAACCGAACCAATAGGTTATACTAATCAAAAATGGTTTATAAACTGTGTTGTGGAGTTAGAAACCCTACTGAGCGCTAAAGACCTATTATTATTATTAAAGGATACAGAGTTTCGCCTGGGGAGAACAAAAGGACCAAGATGGGGACCAAGGAATATTGATATTGATTTACTCTTATATGACAATCAGGTTATTAATGATACAGATTTAAAGGTTCCCCATCCGGAAATTGAGAAGAGGAGATTTGTTTTGGCCCCGCTATCAGAGATTGCACCTGATCTTATTCATCCTGTGATTGGATTATCTATTAAGGCTCTGTTAGATAGTGTGGGGGATGCTCAGAGGGTAGAAATGCTCAAAACAGGAGTTGTATGACGAGAAAAGATATCCTCTCATAGAGAGGGAAAGGAAGATTCTATACCGCTTGGATCCCTATAGATGGACCGAGACGGAAGGATATAAGAAGAGGGGAAATCTTGCCTTTTTTGTGAGTAAAAAATAGCAAGACGGCCAGCTCAATAAAATTTGATTTTTGTTTAAAAAAGCCTTCCGGAAATGGTCCGGAAGGCTTTTTTTATTTACGATTTTTAAAGGAAAGGAATTTTATGATGGAAAAGAAAAAGATAACGACCCTGGATATCCGGAAGATGAAGAAGGAGAAAAAAAAGATAACTGCCCTGACAGCCTATGATTATCCATTTGCAAAGATCCTGGATAAAACAGAGATAGATATCATTCTTGTAGGTGACTCAGTTGGTATGGTTGTATTGGGATATGAAAACACACTCCCTGTGACAATGGAAGATATGATCCATCATACCTGTGCTGTCAAACGGGGTGTATCAAGGGCCTTGATAGTAGGCGATATGCCGTTTATGTCTTATCAGGTCTCTATTGAAGAGTCATTAAAAAATGCGGGTCGTCTTGTCCAGGAGGGCGGTGCTGAGGCAGTAAAGATAGAGGGGGGAATTGCCATGAGGGACAGGATAAGGGCAATAGTGGATATTGGTATTCCTGTAATGGGGCACGTAGGGTTGACTCCTCAA
Organism: Nitrospirota bacterium; assembly: GCA_003229375.1. Taxonomy (GTDB): domain Bacteria; phylum Nitrospinota; class Nitrospinia; order SZUA-224; family SZUA-224; genus SZUA-224. The sequence continues at coordinate 2,409 of QIDP01000090.1, read as the reverse complement.
TCTGTACATAGATTTGGAGGTTATCGGGTACAGGGGAAGGATTATCTGAATGCAAGAAAGATACTCTCTGATGCAAAGGCTGTAGAGGATGCAGGGGCATTCTCCATTGTATTGGAGGGAATCCCTGCCGAACTAGGGAAAAGGATCTCAGAGGCATTGGTAATACCAACAATAGGTATAGGAGCAGGACCGCATTGTGATGGACAGATATTGGTAATCCATGATCTGCTTGGCATTCCAGGAGATTTCAATCCAAAATTCATAAAGAGATACGCTGATATCGGAGAGTCTATTACAGATGCGGTAAGGAATTATATAGAAGAGGTAAGGGAAGTGAAATTCCCTTCTGAAGAGCATAGTTACCACGCTGAAAAAAAGAAGCATCTACGATCGGCTTAAGGGGGTTTACAGGGTTGAAGATAGTAGAATCAATTCATGAGATGAGGGATATAGCAGAGAGGACAAGAATTGATGGTAAGATCATAGGTTTTGTCCCCACAATGGGTTGCCTCCATGAGGGACATCTGAGTCTTATGAGGAAAGCCCGGGAAGAGGTTGACCTGCTGATCATCAGTATATTTGTTAATCCTGCACAGTTTGCTCAGGGAGAAGACTATGATAGATATCCGAGAGATCTGGATGAGGATATCAGGAAGGCGTCAGAGATAGGGGCCGACATAATATTCTATCCCGGCAAGGAAAAGATCTATCCTGATAATTACCATACCGTTGTAATAGTTGAAAAGATTACCAATAAGTTGTGTGGTGTATCCCGGCCAAGCTTTTTCAGGGGTGTAGCTACAGTAGTTACAAAACTATTTAATATAGTTAGACCCCACAAGGCATATTTTGGGGAAAAGGACTATCAACAGTTGGTAGTTATAAGGAAAATGGTGAAAGACCTCAATATGGATATAAAGATTATAGGTATACCTATAATAAGGGAGAGCAACGGCCTTGCCATGAGTTCGAGAAATCTCTACCTGACAGATAGAGAGAGGGCCTCTGCCCTCTCTCTGAGCCGATCACTTAATAGGGCCAAAGAGATGGTGGATAGTGGAGAGAGAGCAGCAGAGAGGATAATAAGTGAGATGAAATCGATAATAGAATCCGGGAGATTTACCGAGATCGATTACATTGCTGTTTGCGATCCGGAAGAGTTTGAAGATGTCGATAAAATCAAAGAGAGAGTGCTTATTGCATTAGCGGTCAGGATAGGGAAAACACGTCTGATCGATAACTGTATAGTGGAGGTAAAATAGAATGCAAAGAATAATGTTGCTGGCAAAGATACACAGAGCAAAGGTCACCGGAGCCAATATTGAGTATGAGGGGAGTATAGAGATAGATGAAGCCCTATTAGATGCGTCAGGGATGCTTCCCTTTGAGCAGGTACAGATTTATAATATAAATAATGGAAACAGATTTGAGACATACATCATAAAAGGGGAAAGAGGATCAGGGATAATCTCTGTTAATGGTGCAGCAGCCAGACTTGTTACTATTGGAGATAATCTGATAATCGCCTCTTATGCCATAATGAGCGAAGAAGAAGCCAGGAATTTAAAGAGCACGATAATCAGGCTAGGACCGGATAATAAGATAGTCGATTAGATCTATTTTGTCTCTAATTGCTTTTGAATTAGCGATTTCTCCTGTTGTAGGTATTTCTCTATCTTCTTTCTATCAAACTCAATAATCTCCGGAAAGAATATAGCCACATTATAATCTTTGACATTTCTTTTGTTGGTTTCAGGTTCGGTTCTAACAACTATTCCTTCTAATGAGATATTTTCAATCACGGTACTTTTACTCTTTGTGATGGGCAGAGAGAGGTTGACCATTACCTTTGTCATGGGGGCAATAAATTTATTTACCGTACAATAAACACCGGAACAGCTAAAATTATCTGCTTTTGTCTTTTCTACACTCCCCTGGGTTCTCAGGGGAAATTCAGCCAACTCCACCTTAAGTTCAACAGAAAACCTTGGATGCCCCCGCCTGTCTGTCTTATGATTCTTCGATCTCTTCTGATCCATATTCACTCTCCTTTAAGTCTGCAACAAACTTCTTTATGTTCCTTTTGTCCTTTTCAATACCCTTGATCAATCTCTTTATCTCTATATCAGGGAAAAGTTTATTTACATCCATATCCTTATCCGGGAACAGACTATTTAGATCAATATCCTTGTCAGCCACTTCCTCTGAGAATATCTCTTTTTTTCCCTCTTTTTCCAACCCTGTCTCTCCGGTATTATTCTAATAATATAACAAACAAAATTATAATAATACTATATTTTAATTTTTTCAAGCTTTTTCCAATTTTCAAGTTTTTTTTGAGTCGCTCAACTTTTTCATGAAAGAACCAGAAATTAAAATATTGGCTTGCATATTCCTGTCATATCTGAA
>QIDP01000128.1 GCA_003229375.1 Nitrospirota bacterium | reverse complement strand
CGATACTATCGATGGTGGGCAGATTACCAAGAAACTCTAAGGCTTCTCGGTGAAATCACGGCTGGCCTAAATTTAGTGTCTGAATCACAATTTCAGTAACTCCTTTGGAAAAGGGGGATTAAGGGGGATTTTATAATTATAAGCTCTCCTAATCCCCCCTTTGCTAAAGGGGGGACGAATATAGCTGAATAGTTGCTTTTTTTTACATAATATATCTATAGTCCGTCCATTAATGAGCAATTTTGTTCCGGGGCAAGGCGAAAAATAATTTTTGGTGAGTTATTCCCTTACCTTTTCCTGCAGCCGTTCCCACTCTGCATCGACGTTTCTCTGGATATACTCTACATCCCTTTCAAGCAGGTGTCTGAATCTACCCTGGAGTTTAAGATATTCTATCACGGGTATCCCTTTAGGTATCCTGTTGATTCTGTATATAATCCCTCCTTCTACTTCATAAAGGGGGAATATCCTTGTTTCTACCCCAAGCCGTGCAAGTCTTATTGTATGTTCGGGATGTGATTTCCACCCGGCTGGACAAGGGGTGAATATATGGATGAATCTTGTCCCATTTTTTTCTTTTGCCTTTCTTACCTTTTCCATCAAGTCATGTGGATAGGCAATAGAGGCAGTTGCTGCATAGGGGATCCTGTGAGCAGCCAGTATCTCAACCATGTTCTTCTTTGGCCTGGCCTTGGTGCAATCTCCAGGAGTGGTGGTTGTCCATGCCCCCCATGGGGTTGATGAACTCCTCTGTATCCCTGTATTCATATAGGCCTCGTTGTCATAGCAGACATATATTATGTCCTCATTCCTTTCGACAACACCTGAGAGCGCCTGCATCCCGATATCGAATGTCCCGCCATCCCCTGCCCATGCCAGTACATGGGTATTTGTGTCACCCTGTTTCATAAGACCGGCCTTTACACCGGCAGCAACAGATGCAGCGGTTTCAAATGCAGTGTGAAATACAGGTATATTTAAGGCAGAATATGGGAATGGACCTGCGATAACAGACCAGCAGCCGGCTGCAATAACAACTATTGTCTCCTTTCCCAATACCTCAAGGGTATAACGCATAGCAAGGGCTGCACCACATCCTGCACAGGATGTGTACCCATGGGAAAGCGCTCCCTCTCCTGATCGTATATGATTTTCCATTTTTGTCCCCTTCCCCTAACCCCTCCCGCCAGGGGAGGGGAGGAACAGAGATTAACAATCGAAAGTTAATTTATCTATAGAGTTTCATATAACAAATTACACAAGGCTAGAAGGAGAAATCCGGGTAAGGCGTACTGAGTGGTACGTCGTCGAGGATTTCGACTGATAACGCAGTGTAATTTGTTATATGAAACTCTATATTATATCTTCAACCCTACCCAGTGAATATCATCCCCTGGTCTGTCATGCCTCATGGTAAAATCTATTATATCCTCTATAACCATTGGCGTAACATCTCTTCCTCCAAGCCCTGCAATATAACCAAATACAGGAATATGATTCCCTGTATTATACATGGCTGATTTTACCTCCTGACAGAATATTCCCCCATTCCCGAAAGAGATATTGCGGTCAATAACAGCCACCTTTTTTGCATTTTCAAGGGCCATTCTTACATCCTCCACAGGAAAGGGACGAAACATTTTAATCTTCAACATGCCTATCTTTTTCCCCTTATCACGAAGCTTATCTATAACTACCCTTGTTGTGCTCGATATCGTACCCGATGTCACAGTTATGAGATCTGCATTATCACACCTGTATGATTCCACAATGCCATAGCTCCTTCCAAAGGTTGATAAAAATTCTGCATCCACCTCCGTAGCAATATTCTTCGCCTTCTCCATCGCCTCTTGCATCTTATATCTCAGTTCGTAATAGTAATTCTCATCGGTGAGATTCCCGAATGAAAGGGGGAATTTTACATCTAATTTATATTTTGGTTTATACTCCGGAAGATATGAGTCTACTTTTTCCTGATCCGGTATATCAACAGGTTCTGAGGTATGAGAGAGAAAGAAGCCATCTAAGAGTATCATGCTTGGTAGAAGAACCTTCTCAGATATCTTGAATGCCTGAATCACTGTATCGAGTACCTCCTGGTTGCTCTCACAGTAAAACTGCATCCATCCTGTATCCCGTTGGGAAAGACTGTCATTCTGGTCTGTCCATATATTCCAGGGAGGGCCCATTGCCCTGTTTACGTTTGCCATTACAATCGGGAGCCTGGCACCTGCTGCCCAGTGCAGTAGTTCATGCATCAGTGCAAGTCCCTGTGAGCTTGTGGCGGTGAATGTCCTGACCCCTGCTGCAGAGGCGCCGATACATCCTGCCATTGCCGAGTGTTCAGACTCAACATCAATCAATTTGGCATTTAACTCGCCTCTGGCACAAAGATCCGAGAGCTTCTCTACAATAGTGGTTTGAGGTGTAATAGGATAGGCAGAGATCACCCCCACCCTGGCAAGCAGCACCCCATATGCTACTGCATGATTTCCCATGAGGACTTTCTTCATTTTATCTCCTCAATAGATGTCATAGCAGATCTGGGACATTCCTCCACACATATGAGACATCCCTTACAATAATCATAATTGATCTCATACCCTTTCTTTTTCCTGACTACAGTAATATCAGGACAGAAGATAAGGCAGTTATCACACATATTGCAGATCCCACAGCTAAAACAGCGGGATGCCTCTGTTATACCCATCTCTGCAGAGAACCCCTTATTTACCTCTTTGTAATCGTTAATCCTGTCTTCAACAGATAGCTTTAGGGGTTCGTTCCACTTACCCTTCTCAAAATAGTCAAGGTTTAAATCCTCGTATTGGACTATGGATGGCTTAGATATCTCTTCGCTTTTCACACCCTTCAAATACCTGTCTATAGAGTATGCGCCTCTTTTCCCGGATCCAATGGCGCTGATAACCGATCTCGGCTCCCCTGCTGCATCCCCTCCGGCAAATACCCCTTCTAAGGTCGTGGCGTTATTGGCATCAATAAGAATTCCCATTTTATTGGTCTTGATATCTGCTGGTAAAAAGGATAGATCAGGGTCTTCACCAATAGCAGATATCATGCTATCTGCTTCTATGATAAAATTTGAACCCTTGATAGCTGCAGGGGCCCTCCGCCCTGTCTTATCCGGCTCACCCTGTTTCATTCTGATGCATCCGAGGTTTATCTTCTTCCCCTCTTCATCCATAATGATATCTGTGGGAGAAGTCAGATAGTGGAATATTATTCCTTCATTTTCTGCCTGGTGTATTTCTTCCTCAATGGCTGGCATTTCCTCTCTTGATCTACGATAGATGAGCATAGGTTTTGTCCCCTGCCTTAAGACAGATCTTGCTATATCAATTGCAGTGTTCCCTCCGCCAATGATGGCTACTCTCTCCCCCGTCTCCTTATTATGACCGCTATTCTGACCTTTAAGAAAATCTAGTCCTGGTATGATCCTATGGGAATTGTCTTCCCCCGGGATCAGCAGTTTCCTGTTCTTATGTGCCCCTGTTGCAATAAAGATGGCGTTGTAATTCCTTCTAATATCCTCTATATCAATGTCTGTCCCTATACGTGTGTTATTTTTCACCTTGATACCAAGATCGAGTATGTATTCGATCTCTTTATCCAGAATCTTCTTAGGTAGTCTGTATTCAGGGATTCCTTGCCTTAGCATCCCACCCGTAGCAGATGATGCCTCAAATATGATTACTCTGTAACCCATTTTTGATAGGAAGTAGGCACAGGTCAACCCTGCCGGCCCCGCACCAATTATTGCTACCTTCTTCCCTTTTTTGCCCTGTCCCTTCCTTTGCCTCTTCTTGTTATCCTTGCGGCTGTGGCTATGGGCATAATCCGCGGCCAGACGTTCTATAGAATGTATAGAGATCTCTTTATCAAATTTTCCTCTTAAGCACTCCCTCTCGCATGGATGATAACATACACGTCCGCAGACCCCGGGAAATGGATTGGATTCTATTATCCTCTTCCATGCCTCCTTGAATCTCTTTTTGGAAATCAGTGCAAGATAAAGAGGTATGTCCTCTCCTGCAGGACAGGCATTTTTACATGGTGGCACCTTGTTTTTGTATACCGGTCTTACACTGCGCCAGTTCCCCGTAAGGTTTGCTTCTGTGTTTGCCAGCGATACAGCAAGGTAGGGCATATCTGATGCCCCCTTAAATTTTATTATCTTCCTTTTCCCTTTCAATCTGTTCTCTTCCCCTGAAAATAGCCATACGATTTTCGATTGACGATTTAATATTTCCTGAGTTTCATCTCAAATCTGACCCCTAATCCTCTGTTGTGTTTACCTTCTCATATGTTTCCCTTGCTGCTGCAACGTTTTCTCCTTTTTTTAGAGGGATAGACTCTTCTACCACTGCTAATACAGCATCTATTCCCACTATACCTGTGATTTTGGAAAAGGCACCCAAGATGGCTGTATTTACAATTGGCGCTGTATGTGAACCTAAATGATGTTTCACGGCAATAGAATTCGCATCTACTGTGGCAACTTTAAATTTAGTAAAAGAGGGGAAGTCGTCAGGTCTTTTATCACTATTTATAATTATCCATCCACCATCTTTCAGACCATGAGTTACATCAACTATAGTGAATAAGGTAGGATCAAGGACAATGAGATGATCCGGGGTATATACTTCACACCGTAATCTGATAATAGAATCGTCAATCCTTATAAAGGCCGCTGTAGGGGCGCCTCTTCTTTCCGCATTAAAGGAGGGGAATGACTGCACATGCTTCTCCTCTTTAAAGAGGGCAGATGCCAATAAATTAGAAGCTGTAAATGCCCCCTGGCCGCCTCTTCCATGTATTCTTATTTCTATCATCTCTGAAAAAATACTAAAAAGGATAGAAAAAGTCAAGGTATTGTTACCGGCCCGCATCCTAAATCGGATTTTGGGACTAGTCTATTTACTATTTACACACATCATCTATCCAGTTAAGATAGTCCTCGGAACCTGAGAGTATCGGTAATGCGATTATCTCAGGGACCTTGTAGCTGTGATTTTTTTTCACCCATTCAACGATCTCTTTAAATAGATCCTCCCTGCTTTTTGCTATAAGAAGAACCTCTTTTTCATCACATATCTTCCCCTCCCATGCATAGATAGATCGTATAGATGGGACAATATTAGCACAGGCGGTTAATCTGCTTTCAACTAACCCCTTTCCGAGTCGTTCAGCCTCCTCAGGAGATTCAGCAGTTATAAAGATGACAATGTATCTACTCAAGTGAACCCCCCCATTGCAGTAGGCAATAAAATAAGGAGTAAGCAGAAGCTGTATTATGCCAACCGCTTACTGTAATTACAATATGTAACTGTTTGAATATTAAAGAGATAATTTTTGTTGACACGATATGCAGGTTGTTATATAATTTAAGCAACTTTTAAAAAAGATGCACCTGGGCGTGAATAGCTATAAACCGACAGAGCGGTTTTTTATCTTGTTTTCTTACACTTTTTTGAGGTCTTGGACTTAGAAGATTTACATGGATGTTTGGTTTTTACTCTTTTTGTAGCCATTGAGTCCTCCTTTCTCTCAAAATTGTGTTTAGGGAACTTTAATATTGCCCAGGTGCATATTAAAATTTAATTATAATTTCCCCATTTGTCAAGAAAATAATGCCTTATTACAATGATTTCTTCATCATCTAATCTATAGTTCTATAATGATCAAAGATATTCTTCTGTTTGGAAGCGGCCTTGTCATCTTATTTTATGGAGCACGGTGGTTGGTAAATGGTGCTTCAAATATCGCTATATATTGGGGTATCCGTCCTATTATTGTTGGTCTTACTATTGTCTCCTTTGGCACTTCTTTGCCAGAACTTGTCGTTAGTATAATAGCAGCGCTTAAAGGGGCAAAAGATATTGCTTTAGGGAATATTATCGGAAGTAATATTGCCAATATCGGGTTAGTTTTAGGGCTTTCGGCTATTATACGGCCACTCCATATTAAGAATCAGACTATAAAGAAAGATATCCCTATTATGATTGCGGTTTCATTATTGTTATATTATCTGGCCGGTGATCTAATAATCGATTTTTTTGATGGGATTATTTTATTTGCCGGGATTATTTTATTTGTGACTTATTGTGTCTATAATGCCAGGACCGATAAAGAGTCAAGTAAGGAGACATTGGAAGATATTAAACATTGTTTAAACCACAATCATAATCTCTCGGTAAGATACGAATTGGTTATGACAATAATAGGTATTGGCGGGGTAATATTGGGTGCCGATATAATGGTAAGGGCAGCCTCGTCAATTGCCAGGGCCGTTGGGTTAAGCGAACTTTTTATAGGTATGACCATTGTGGCCGTGGGTACCTCTTTACCGGAATTGGCTACCTCGGTAGCGGCTGCCTATCTTAAAAAGATGGAGATTAGTGTAGGAAACGTGATTGGATCGAATATTTTCAATATCTGTATGGTGATCGGTATGGTATCTATCGTGTCTCCCCTTCACATTGAAAGATTGGTGTTACAACGTGAAATGATTATTATGCTCCTCTTCAGTCTGGTAATTTTTCCATTGATGCTACCCCGTAGGCTATTGACCCGAACCAATGGCGTATTCCTGGTTATAGGGTATATTGTATTTATCTTGTATTGTATTTAATATCTGAATATAGCCTTTCACCATTCCCTGAAGAAGATTTTTTTAAAAAATAATCAAAAAAAATTTGACAAAAGCAAGAAGTTGTAGTATATATAGATATTCTAATATTAAGATGTATCATGAAAATTGTTGTTTACAGCTAAATAAGATTAGCTGTTTAGAAGGATAGTTTGATTACACCTCAAAAGAAGGCATATAGGGCATTTGCTACAGCCGGAAGTTTTGGCTTTGTGATGGTTGCCTTTATTCTAATCGGGTACTATGTTGGCAGCTATCTTGATAAGAGATTAGGAACAGATCCATGGTTTCTTCTTTTCTTCCTCCTCTTAGGAATTGTGGGGGGATTTTTAGAATATCTTAAGATATTGAAGGGAATGAATTCAGACAATAGCGAGAAAGGGAAGAGTGATGAATAATAGCCTTTATAAAAGGCTTTCTATAGATGAGGGATTTCCGCGAAGGATTTTTAATACCTCTCTTATACTCTCTGTAATCATAATCTTATTATCTATGGGAAGGGCTTCATATCAGGTAATCATGGGGTTGGCTATCGGGATGGGTATCAGTCTTGTATTTTTCGGGGTTCTATGGTCAACTGTGGATAGGTTTTTATTGATGGGAAAAAAAAGGGGAGGTTCTCTTTTCTTCATTATAGGATTGTCAAAACATTTCATATTAGGAGTCTTTTTATTCTTTATCTTTCGTTATAGCCGGGTAAATCCTATATCCCTGTCAATAGGGATAAGTCTTGTGCATATAGTCATCATCTTAAAGGTAGCAGGCATAGGAATGGTAAATTACGCAAATAGAACAGTCAGGAGTTAAAAGTTGGAAGAACATGCAGCAGCTGAAAAGGCAGCCGAAAAGAGTATTGAACTCCCGTCATTTATGGATCTGCTCGGGATAGATATGCATCAGCATATATGGGGGCTATCACTCCATCAGTGGTTGCCTGTTATTATGTCTGTAATAGCGGCTCTATTCTTGTGCGGTATCTCTATCTATGCAACGCGTAATCCAAAGAAGATACCGGGCGGTCTGCAATGTTTTATGGAGATGATAGTAGAGACTCTGGATAAATTTTTCAGAGATATAATGGGATCGGCAACCTCTGTTTTTCTGCCTTTTGTCGGGAGTCTTTTTCTATATATACTTCTTATGAATATGATGGGATTGATACCATTACTTCACTCTTCGACCAACAATCTAAATACTACACTTGCTCTTGCTATTATAGTCTTTTTTTCTACACATTATGTGGGATTCAGCAGAAATGGACTTATAGGTTACTTCAAACATTTTCTGGGTGAGCCGTTATGGTTGGCGCCATTGCTGTTCCCTATGCATATAATCGGGGAATTGGCAAGACCTCTATCTCTATCAATGCGTCTTTTCGGGAATATAATGGGTGAGGATACAGCGATAGCTATACTTGTCGGCCTCGCTGTTTCGTTATTTTATATACCGATTCACTTCCCTATGTTATTACTGGCTCTTTTGACCAGCCTTATTCAGGCAGGGATATTTGCTATCCTGGCAAGTGTTTATATAGCCGGGGCAATCGGCCATCATGAGGAACATTAATAAATAGTGCCTAAAGTGAGCTAAAATGAACTAAAGTGCCTAAAGTTATGGATAATAAAGAATTTTCAATAATTTTAGTTCACTTTAGGCACTTTAGTTCATTTTAGCTCACTTTAGCTCACTTTAATTAGGAAGGAGGTGTTTATATGCTTTACTTTGCACTACTGGCAATAGCTACAGGTATAGGGCTGGGAATAGCGGCAGTAGGCTGCGGTCTCGGTCAGGGGAAGGCAATCGCCAGCGCTATGGAGGGGATGGCAAGACAGCCGGAATCTGCCGGCGCAATCCAGACAGCAATGATTATCGGTCTGGCATTTATTGAGGCATTGACAATTTATGCCCTTGTTATCTCATTCATGCTGATCGGCAAACTACCTGAGACTGAAACAGTACTTGAGGTATTAAAGCACGTTGCAAAATAGATTATGCCAGGTCCAGACAAAAGATTAAGGAGGTTATTTGATTAAATGGACGTTCTAAAATCATTAGGAGTGGATTTCAGGCTTATCCTGGTTCAAGGGATAGGGTTTATTATCCTATTCCTTATACTAAAGAAATTTCTCTTTGGCAGGATCATGGATATAATAAAATCGAGAGAGGACGAGATAAAGGCCAGATATGCCAAAAGCGAAGAAGAAAAGAATGAGTCAGCGAGATTGAAGGCAGAATACGAGAACAGGATAATCGAGATAGAATCAGAGGCTGAGAAGAAGATTCAGACAGCTGTGAAGGAGGCGAAAGAGATCAGCCAGGGTATTATGCAGGAGACGCGTAAGGAGGCAGAGAATATAAAGCAGAAGGCAGCAAGCGAGATAGAACAGCAAAAGAGGAAGGCATTGGCTGAGATCAGAAATGAGGTAGTTAATCTCTCTATCCTTTCTGCCTCCAAGATAATGGCTGAGACAATCGATCCCAGGATCGCAGAAAAACTTGTCGATAATGCTATCGAGGAGATAGGAGGGCTTTCTTGATCGAGAGGACAGTTACAGAGAGATATACAGAGGCACTGTTAGAGATAGCAGCGGACCGGGGTATGGTCGATCAAATCGAGAGAGAGTTGGAATGGGTAGATAATCTCATCAAAAAAAATAGAGAGATTATTCAATTTTTTACTAATCCAATTATACCTGCTGAAAAAAAGAAGGGGCTGATTGATAAGGTTGTTGTCCCTGGAGTATGCACTCTTCTGAAAAATTTCTTTTATCTATTGGTAGATAGGAAGAGGTCCGGGATACTTATTTTTCTCCTGGAGGAGTATAAAAACAGGGTCAATAAGTTGAAGGGTGTTGTCAAAGCAGAGGTTGAGACGGCTGTCCCTATCTCTTCCGAGAAAATCGGCAGTTTAAGAAAGAGGCTGGAGGATATTTTCAAAAAAAAGATAAAGATAGAGACAAAGGTAATCCCCTCGATAATAGGGGGAATAAAGGTTACAGTGGAGTCAAAGGTTATTGATATTACCCTTGTCAATCGATTGAAAAATCTCAAGGAGAGATTGTTAACGGCTTAAAAAGGAGGGATATCTTGGTTATAAGCGCAGAGGAGATAACATCGGTTATCAAGAAGGAGATAAAGGATTATGAAGAGACCCTGAAGATGGAGACTGTTGGTACTGTCCTCCAGGTTGGGGATGGTATTGCCAGAATCTATGGTCTGGATGACTGTATGTCAAGCGAACTCCTCGAGTTTCCAGGTGGGGTCTTTGGAATTGCGTTAAACTTAGAAACCGATAATGTAGGAGCTATCCTGCTTGGTTCCGATATCGAGATAAAAGAGGGAGATACTGTAAAGACTACAGGGAAGATAGCCCGGGTGCCTGTAGGCGAGGCAATGATAGGAAGGGTTGTCAATGCACTTGGTCAACCGCTGGATGGCAAGGGAGCTATAGCAACCGATCGGTTCAGACCACTTGAGGGACGGTCACCTAATGTGGTGGAAAGACAACCTGTTAAAGAGCCTTTACAGACAGGTTTGAAGGCAATCGATGCTATGATCCCGATCGGACGTGGTCAGAGGGAACTGATTATTGGTGACAGACAGATAGGTAAAACCGCTCTTACTATTGATACTATCATTAATCAGAAAGATACGGATGTCTATTGTATATATGTTGCTATAGGACAAAAGCAATCAACTGTTGTGCAGCTAGTGGAGACATTAAAGAAATATGGGGCAATGGAATATACTACTGTTGTAGCTGCGAATGCAAGCGATCCTGCTCCGATGTTATATATTGCCCCTTATGCCGGGTGTGCCATAGGAGAAGATCTGCGTGATCAGGGGAAGCATGCACTCATTATATATGATGATCTTTCTAAACATGCTATTGCATACCGTCAGGTCTCCCTGCTTCTCCGTCGTCCTCCTGGTAGAGAGGCCTTTCCCGGTGACATATTTAACCTGCATTCCAGGCTTTTGGAGAGGGCTGCTAAACTGAATGATGAATTGGGAGGCGGCTCTTTGACAGCGCTTCCTATTGTTGAGACACAGGCCGGAGATTACTCTGCTTATATACCAACAAATGTCATTTCCATTACTGATGGACAGATATATTTACAGGGCGATCTCTTCTATGCAGGTGTGCGACCTGCTGTAAATGTTGGTCTTTCTGTATCAAGGGTTGGTGGAAATGCACAGATACCTGCCATGAAGAAGGTAGCAGGTACTTTACGCCTGAATCTTGCCCAGTACAGGGAACTGGCTGCCTTTGCCCAGTTCGGCTCTGATCTGGATAAGGCTACACAGTCACAGCTTACCCGTGGTGAGAGGCTGGTTGAGATATTAAAGCAGGGTCAGTTTATACCCATGCCGGTGGAAGATCAGATAATGGTCATCTGGTTGGCTAGCGAGGGTTATTTAGATGATATACCGGTGCTTAAGCTTAAAGAGTGTGAAAAGGAATTCTTTACATTTATTGATAAGGGGTATCCTCAAATCAGGGAAAAGATCAAGCAAGAGAAGAAGCTTACAGATGATATAGTCAATACCCTGAAAAAGGCTGCTGCTGAATATAAAAGGATTTGCGTGGGATAGTAGAGGGGGCATATGGCAACTGCAAAGGATATAAAAAAGAGGATAGCCGGAGTAAAGAATATCCAGCAGATCACCAGGGCTATGGAGATGGTAGCTGCTGCAAGACTTCGTAAGGCACAGGAAATGGCTCAGAGCGCAAGACCCTATGCCGAAAAGATGCAGGGGTTGATGGAAAATCTATGGGCATCTGTATCAGATGATATTGAACACCCTCTCTTAGAGAAGAGGGAGATAAAAAAGGTTGCTCTTACCATAATAACATCAGATAAGGGACTATGCGGGGCATATAATGGAAATATGATTCGCAAGGTTCAGGAATTTATTAATTATAATTCTGATAAAGATATTACATTCTTATGTATAGGGAAAAAAGGACATGATTTCTTTAAGCGAAGGAATCTTCCTATAATAAACTTCCATCCATTGGAAGTTAAAGGGGTGTCCATTGAAATGGTAAAAGAGATAGCAGGTGAATTGATTAATGGGTATAAGAAAAGAGAGTTTGATCAAGTTATTCTCTTTTTTACCAGATTTGGTACTGTTATGAATCTGCATCCTACTGAAAGGGGATTACTTCCCCTTGAGCGGCCAAAAGGAGCAAAGGTAGGAGAGGTCTTACAAGAGTATCTATTTGAGCCTTCATCTGCAAAGTTGATGGCCGATCTTCTCCCTAGATTTATAGAGACAGAGGTGTATAATTCAATAGTGGAGTCGATTGCCAGCGAATTGGGATCCAGACTCGTCTCAATGAGAAATGCTACCAAGAATTCTGGTGAGATGATAGACGAGCTGACACTGACCTATAACAAGGCAAGACAGGCATCTATTACACGGGAGTTGTTAGAGATAGTATCAGGTGCAGATGCACTTAGAGGATGATAGAGGATAATAAAAGGAGGGATTGAATTGAGCATAGGAAAAGTTGTCCAGATAATAGGTCCTGTAGTAGATGTGGAGTTTGCACCAAAGCAGCTTCCGCAAATTAATAATGCACTGACAATAAAAGATGAGAAAAAAAATATAGATATTGTTTTAGAGACTGCCCAGCATTTGGGTGATAGTGTTGTGCGGTGTGTTGCCATGTCAACAACTGATGGTTTGGTACGCGGTATAGATGTAGCTGATACCGGGAAACCTATCACTGTGCCTGTGGGTGAGAAGAGCCTGGGGCGATTGATAAACCTCCTTGGAAAACCTATTGATAATCTGGGCGAAATAACCAGTGATAATTATTTGCCTATTCATCGTTCTGCTCCATCGTTTGAGGACCAGGATTCATCTATCGCTGTCTTTGAGACAGGACTAAAGGTCATTGATCTTTTAGAGCCTTATGCAAAAGGTGGAAAGGTAGGACTTTTTGGCGGTGCCGGTGTGGGCAAGACTGTTCTGATAATGGAGTTGATACGAAGCATAGCAACAGAGCACGGCGGTTTTTCTGTCTTTGCGGGTGTTGGAGAGAGGACAAGGGAAGGGAATGACCTCTGGCTTGAGATGAAGGAGTCAGGTGTATTAGAGAAGACCGTGCTTGTATTTGGACAGATGAACGAACCACCCGGGGCCAGACTCAGGGTAGGGCTATCTGCCCTGACACAGGCAGAATTCTTCCGTGACGAAAAGGGACAGGACGTCCTTCTCTTCATCGATAACATATTTAGATTTACCCAGGCAGGGTCAGAGGTATCCGCTCTTCTTGGAAGGATGCCATCTGCGGTTGGATATCAGCCTACTCTTGCCACAGAGATGGGCAATCTTCAGGAGAGAATCACATCAACCAATAAGGGATCTATTACCTCAATCCAGGCCATCTATGTACCTGCAGATGATCTTACCGATCCCGCGCCTGCAACCACCTTTTCCCATCTCGACGCGACTACAGTCCTCTCAAGACAGATAGCTGAGTTGGGGATATATCCTGCTGTTGATCCGCTTGATTCCACCTCCAGGATCCTCGATCCAAGGATCATAGGGGATGAGCACTATTCTGTTGCCAGAGGCGTGCAGCAGATATTACAGCGGTACAAGGATCTCCAGGACATAATCGCTATTCTCGGGATGGAGGAACTGGCTGAGGAGGATAAACTTACAGTTACCAGGGCAAGAAAGATCCAGAAGTTTCTATCTCAGCCATTTTTTGTTGCCGAACAATTTACAGGGACACCGGGTAAATATGTTCCGCTTTCAGAGAGTATAAGGGGATTTAAGGAGATCATAGAAGGCAGACATGATGATCTGCCTGAACAGGCATTCTATATGGTCGGCGGTATTGATGAAGTGATAGAGAATGCAAAGAAGATGAAAGCCGAGGAATAATTATGGCAGAAAAGACCTTCAAATTAGAGGTCATCACCCCTGAAAAGGTAATATATAGCGGGGATGTCCTCAGCATTATTGCCTCAGGATCAGAGGGATACCTGGGAATCCTGCCAAGACATGCCCCATTGGTTACTGCTCTGAAGGCCGGGAACCTGAAGATCAGAGAATCTCAACAGAATGAGGTGATACTCCACCTGAGCAGTGGTTTTATGGAAGTGAGGAAAGATAGAGTCGATGTCCTGGTAGATAAAAAGTTAGACTAAAGAGTATGCAGCAGGGAGCATGCAGTTACTGCTTACTGTATATTGCCTACTGCCTACTGTTTACTGCCTACTGTCTAATAAATCTTAAACGATAGAGGCGTTAAGTGTGAATTTCATTATAACCTTCATAATATTATTTTTTTTCTGGATACTCCTTTCAGGTTATTTTGATTTCATGCATCTGTTTCTAGGAGTAATATCGAGCCTTTTTGTGGCATTTATCTCCCATGATTTGATAATGGGGGATGTCAATATAGGGCGTGCTTCTAAGAACGTCCTGCGATTTTTAAGATATCTACCCTGGCTCCTATACCAGATTGTCTTAGCAAATTTAGATATTGTTTATCGTACCCTTCATCCGGATATGCCGATAGCCCCCAGAATAATAAAATTCAAGACAGACCTCAAGACAGATATGGGGATAGTTGTTCTTGCAAATTCTATCACCCTGACCCCGGGAACAGTGACCATAGATGTAAAGGACGGGGAGTTTATCGTCCATGCCATAGCAGAAAGACCTGCTGACGATCTTCTGGGAGGAGAGATGCAGGCAAGGGTAAAAAAGGTGGAGGGTGGTGAAGGGTGAAGGGTGAAGTAAAATCGAAAATTGAGGGTGGCATGGACAAACTTGTTTGTCCGTGGGTTAGGGTGAGGG
The DNA here is from genome assembly GCA_003229375.1 of Nitrospirota bacterium. Classification (GTDB taxonomy): domain Bacteria; phylum Nitrospinota; class Nitrospinia; order SZUA-224; family SZUA-224; genus SZUA-224. The sequence continues at coordinate 10,752 of QIDP01000128.1, read as the reverse complement.
GGTATTTTCAGGTGAAAATAAGGAATGTTTAACATAGCTGCAATAGCAATAGTTCTGGCAGCCTTTCTTATCCTCTACAGGGCAATAAAAGGCCCTATGATGTATGATAGAGCGCTTGCAATAAATATCATTGGAACCAAGACAGTAGTGATTTTAGCCCTTATAGGCTTTATATATAAACGTCCTCATTTTCTTGATATTGCCCTTGTTTATGCCCTTATAAATTTTATTGCAACCTTTGCAATATTAAAATATATAGAAAGGGACAGGCTGGATTAAATGTAACCGTTCACGGTTTAAAATTGGAAATTAGAAATTGGAAATTTGTGTTATCGTAATAATTCACCATGGAAAGACACTGAATATCCGTGGTAACGTATTATGCTTTTTAAGGATTAAAATTATGGCTTAACTATTACCTAATTTCCAATTTCTAATTTCAGTGTTCTGTGAACGCTTACGATTAAATCTATAATCTATTATGAATATAACTACAATTATAACAGCTATCTTCTTAACCATAGGTTGCTTCTTTAGTGTAGTCGCTGCGATCGGGGTAGTGAGATTCCCTGATTTTTACTCCAGGATGCACCCCGCGGGCAAGAATGATACCCTTGGCCAGACATTGATTTTAATAGGTCTTATTATTTACGAGGGGTTTTCCTTTGTAAGTATTAAACTCCTCCTTATAATAATATTCATATTTATAGCCAATCCGACAGCAACACATGCCATTGCCAAGGCTGCCTACCTGGCAGGATTAAAGCCATGGGAAAAGGAGGAAAAAAAATGATAGATTTAATACTTCTCCTATTTCTTGTGATCTGTGCAATAGCCGCTGTCCATATGAAGGATCTGTTGAGTGCAACAATGATCCTTACAGCTTATAGCCTGATAATGGCTCTGGTATGGACAAACTTGAATGCTGTGGATGTGGCCTTTACAGAGGCATCGGTTGGTGCAGGGATTACTACTGTCCTGCTAATAGCAGCCCTGAGCAGGACAAAGAGGAGGGAAGAGGATTGAAGTCTATATCCCTGTTTGCTGTTCTTATAACTGCCGCTGTGCTGGCTTATGGAACCATTGATATGCCGGATTTTGGTGATCCGCAGGCGCCGGCAAACCTCCATGTAGCCCCAAGATATATAGAAAAGACACATGAAGAGACAGGAGTAACCAATATGGTTACCTCTGTCCTGGCAAGCTATAGAGGGTATGACACGCTGGGGGAGACCACTGTTATATTTACAGCAGGCATAAGCGTAATATTGCTTTTAAGAAGGAAGAGAGATGATTAGGAACGTTATTTCTCGTTCCCAAGCTCTGCTTGGGAACGTTTATGTCACAAAAGCTCCTGCTTTGTTTATAGAAGCAGAGCTTCTTAGTCAAAAGCGTTGCTAAGCAGGAGCTTAGCAACGAGAGGTAAGGAGACCTATTTTTGCAGGATAATATTATAGTAAGAACCATTACAAGGATATTGATCCCTTTTATCCAGCTTTATGGGCTTTATGTAATTATGCATGGAGATAGCGGGCCGGGAGGGGGATTTCAGGGTGGAGTAATCCTTGGTTCAAGTATAATCCTTTATGTGATTGTCTTTGGCGTAGATCAAGGAAGAAAAATAATCCCGGAGAAACTAAGCGATACCTTAAATAGCATAGGCGTATTGATATATGCAGGGATTGGTCTGATCTGTATGATTTTTGGAGGGAAATACCTCGAATATAATATCCTTCCTCTTGGCTCTGCCCATTTTGCAAGTCATATAGGGATGCTTGGCATTGAGATCGGGGTGGGGATTACGGTTGCAGCAGTAATGATTACTATATTCTTTGAAACAGCAAGGCAGGAGAGATGATCGAAATTTTCCTTGGCAAATATAACTACTGGATATACATAACACTTATGATGATAGGATTTTATGCCATGATAGCCAAGCATAACCTGATAAAGAAGATTATAGGGATGAATATATTTCAGACAGCGGTCTTTCTCTTTTATATATCTATAGCAAAGGTAAAGGGGGGTACAGCCCCGATAGTATGGGAAGAGGCAATACAATATGACAACCCCCTCCCTCATGTCTTGATCCTCACCGCTATTGTGGTCTCTGTAAGTACTACTGCAGTTGCCCTTGCACTTATCATAAGGATATATAAGGCATATGGCTCCATAGAGGAAGATAAAATTTTGGAGATGAATAATTGAATATATCCCAGCATTTCCCTGTTATGATTGTTATTATACCATTGATTTCAGCGGTCATTATCCCCCTTATAGGAAGAATAAGGAGGATATATGGTTGGTATGTATCAATAGCTGCAACGTTTTCATCCTTTTTGATATCAATCTCCCTTTTAATGACTGTATTTGAGAAGGGGAGGATCAGCTATTGGCTTGGAAACTGGGAGCCGCCATGGGGTATAGAATATGTAGTGGACTATCTCAGTGGATTTGTCCTGGTGGTTATCTCATTTATAGCATTTATTATTACTGTATATTCAATAAAGAGTGTTGGTAAGGAGATCCCTGAACACAGGATAACCCCCTTTTACTCAATCTATATGCTCTTTGTAGCAGGGCTCCTCGGAATGATTATAACAGGTGATATATTTAATCTTTATGTATTTATTGAGATATCATCTCTGGCAGGTTATGCCTTAATTGCTGCGGGCAGAAAAAGGGATGCCCTTATCGCAAGTTATAACTATCTCATACTTGGCACTATTGCAGCCACCTTTATACTCCTGGGTATTGGATATCTCTATATGGTGACAGGTACCCTTAATATGGCAGATCTCAGGGAGAGACTGCCTCTTCTTTATGACAGCAAGGTTGTACGGACGGCCTTTGCTTTCTTCACAGTTGGTCTCAGTATAAAGATTGCCCTCTTCCCCCTCCATATATGGCTGCCAAACGCATATACCCATGCCCCTTCTGTAGTGGGTGCGCTCCAGGCCGCTACCGCCACCAAGGTCGGGGTATACGCCATGATAAGGATAATGTTCACAGTGTTTAAACCGCAATTCATATTAGAGGTGGTGCCGGTATCTCAGATTTTTCTCTTCTTATCTGCTGTTGCCATCATAGCAGGCTCTGTCCTTGCCATTGGCCAGAGAGATATCAGACGTATGCTTGCCTATTCAAGTATAGGACAGATAGGTTACATAGTCCTCGGCATTGCCCTTGCTAACAAGTCGAGTATTATCGGGAGCCTGATCCATATATTAAATCATGCCCTTATGAAAGGGGGGTTATTCCTTGTTGTCGGGGCTGTTGTTTACAAAACAGGTATCACAGATATAGACGACTTTAAGGGATTGGGGAAGAGGATGCCTTTCAGTATGGCCGCCTTCACAATAGGGGCGCTATCAATGGTGGGCGTGCCCCTTACAGTAGGCTTTGTGAGCAAGTGGTACCTTGCGCTTGGTGCTCTTCAGGCAGGAATGTGGGTCTTTGTTCCGGTTATACTGATAAGTTCCCTTCTGAGTGCGGTCTATTTCTGGAGGGTTATTAACAATATTTACTTCAAGGATGATGGAGTGCCTGCAAGAATAGATGATGCACCGGCAGGTATGCTTATGCCGGCCTTTACCCTTGCCGCCTGCTGTATAATCTTTGGAATCGCCGCCTTTATACCTGTATACATAACAGGGTTTGCTGCTGAGATGCTTTTGAGAGGGTAGAAAAATAGTACGAAAAATTTTAAATAAACTTGTAAATTAAAATTAATTTCTGTGAATATTGGTATGGAAATAATAACATCTGTAAAACCGTTATTGGTAGTATCTGTTTCTCTCCTCGGGGTTCTGCTTATAGCAGCATCAGCCAGGAAGCCGAACCTGAGGGAATCATGGACAATCCTTACCGCACTTACGAAATTTTCCCTTGTTGTCTCAATGCTGCCATTAATACTCAAAGGTAATGTAATTGAATATTTCCTTATTAGTGTCCTGCCGGGACTTGATATAAAATTCAGGGTTGACGCGTTTGGTATATTCTTTGCATTAACCTCGTCATTCCTCTGGATTATCAACTCATTTTATTCCATCGGGTATATGCGTGCATTAAAGGAACATGCCCAGACCAGGTTTTATGTCTGTTTTGCTATTGCATTATCTGCTACCATGGGCATAGCCTTTTCTGCAAATATATTTACCCTCTTTATTTTTTACGAGGCGCTTACCATATGTACATATCCTCTTGTCATCCACAAAGAGACACCGGAGGCGATAAGGGGTGGAAAGAGATACCTTACATATCTGTTAGGAACATCCATCGGCTTTCAGTTGTTTGCCATATTCCTTACCTATAATATAGCCGGAACCCTTGAATTTTCTAATCATGGGATATTGGCCGGTAAAGGATCGGACTTTTTGCTGACCATAATATTTATACTATTTATTGCCGGGATCGGAAAGGGGGCATTGATGCCTTTCCACTCATGGCTTCCTGCTGCCATGGTTGCCCCGACACCGGTGAGCGCCTTACTCCATGCTGTCGCAGTGGTAAAGGCAGGTGTCTTCACAATTATCAAGATAGTATTATTTGTGTTTGGTGTAGATTTGGCCTCTAAACTGGGGCTTGGCCATGGCCTCGCATATCTTGCATCTTTCACCATAATAGCAGCATCGATTGTGGCCCTGAGGCAGGACAACCTGAAGTTGAGACTCGCCTATTCAACAATAAGCCAGTTATCCTATATTATCCTTGGCGTTGCACTCTTATCCCCGGATGGTATTACAGGAGGGATTATGCATATTATAATCCATGCCTTTGGAAAAATAACCCTCTTCTTTACTGCCGGGGCCATATATGTTGCCACACATAAGACAAATATAAGTGAACTTGACGGCATCGGGAAGCAGATGCCGTTTACCATGACCGCCTTTACCATTGCCAGCCTTTCGATGATAGGTATTCCACCTGCCGCAGGGTTTATAAGCAAGTGGTATCTTGTCCTTGGCTCAATTGAGGCCCATCAGATACCGATTATAATCGTAATAGCGGCAAGTACAATATTGAATGCATGTTACTTTTTACCAATAGTATATGCTGCATTCTTTAAGGAACTGCCTCCCGGTGAGAAGAGAGAGAGGAAAGAGGCCCCGGCCTTTATGGTGGTCTCCCTTATGCTGACCGCTATAGGCACATTATTTCTATTCTTTTATTCATCAGCCTTGCTTGATCTTGTTAATATAGTTACCGCGGGTGTAACAGGGGGAAATTAACATGAAAAAAGAGCTGACTATTTTTGATAAACCGGAAAATGTAAAAAAGGTACGAATAGGTTTATATGTGTCATGCGCAATCCTTTTTATATGTGACCTTTTTATTCATAAACATGGTCATTTTTCATGGGAGGAGTGGATCGGATTTTTTTCTATATATGGTTTTGTCTGCTGTGTAGGTCTTGTCCTCGCATCAAATATATTACGCAAATTAGTAAAAAGAGAAGAGGATTATTATGATTAAAACTGTTCCACCAGCAATGATATTTATCCTGGGGGCCTTTCTTATCCCTTTTCTAAGGGGAAAGGTAAAATCTGTATACTTACTACTTCTGCCTGTTCTGGGCTTTATAAATCTTATTAATATGCCGGACGGGACACATTGGGTCATTGATTTTCTGGATTTTAATCTCATTCTTGTCAAAGTAGACCGGCTCAGTCTGGTTTTTGGGTATATATTCCATTTGATAGCCTTTATAGCCATCCTTTATGCTATTCATGTAAAGAATGATATCGAATATTGGTCAGCCTTTCTCTACTCCGGAAGTGCCCTTGGTGTTACCTTTGCCGGAGACCTGATTACCCTTTTCTGCTTTTGGGAAATGATGACCATAGGCTCTGTATGCCTTATTTTAGCTCGCAAGACAAAGAGATCGTATGCCGCGGCATTCAGATATTCCCTTGTTCATGTTGCAGGAGGCTTGTTCCTTCTAATCGGTATAATAATCTATGCCAATAATACAGGTTCCATTGAGTTTGGATATATAGGATTAAATGGACTGGGGACCTATCTTATATTTATTGGATTTGGCGTGAATTGCGCCTGGCCTGTTATCCATGCATGGCTTCCTGATGCATACCCTGAAGCCACTATTGCCGGAGCAGTAGTCTTAAGCGCATTTACAACCAAAACAGCAATATATGTTTTGGCAAGGGCCTTTCCCGGGACAGATATCCTTATATGGATTGGAGCTATCATGGCTGCATTTCCCATCTTTTATGCCATAATTGAGAACGATCTGAGGAGAGTACTTTCTTATAGTCTGATTAACCAGCTTGGGTTTATGGTGGTCGGCATTGGAATAGGCACTGAAATGTCCTTAAATGGCGCGACTGCCCATGCCTTTACTCATATCTTGTACAAGGCATTACTCTTTATGACTATGGGGTCTGTTCTTCAGATGACAGGAAAGATCAATTGCACAGATCTGGGCGGGTTGTATAAGACCATGCCGCTTACGGCCGTATTCTGTATAATAGGCGCTGCATCAATCTCCGGATTTCCTCTCTTCAGTGGTTTTATAAGTAAATCAATGATAATAACCGCCTCGGCCCGGGGACATTATTCTATCGTATGGTTTGTCCTTATGTTTGCTTCAGCATGTGTCTTCCTCTATTCAGGGATTAGGGTCCCTTATTTTGCCTTTTTCGGCCGTGACTCTGGCATAAGGACAAAGGAGCCCCCTCTTAATATGCTCATTGCCATGGGAATAGCCGCATTCTTATGCATTCTTATTGGGGTATATCCTGATCCACTCTATAATATACTCCCCTATCCTGTTGTTGATTTTGCACCAAATACAATATCCCATGTTATAACACAATTGCAGCTCCTTTTCTTCTCTGCATTAGCCTTTACATACCTCATGGCCTCCGGAATCTATCCTCTGCAAATGAGGGCTATCAATCTTGATGCTGACTGGTTTTACAGGAAAGGGGCCGGGGCATTTATGTGGCTTGTCAATAATCCATTGTCTCAATTAGGCAATCGGATGGGAAGGATATTTTTGGATTATATACCACAGGCGCTTGCATGGTTTAGCAGGAACCCCCTGGCAGCAGGTAAGATAGCCTCGGATACGATCCTCCTCTATATATCAAAACTATCAAAAGGGGTGGACTTGGATCATAGAGAAGAGGTCAGGAAAAGGATAAATAAGGAAAAAGAGATCTATCCCGGGGATATAATCAAACACTGGCCTATCGGCTCAACCGTAGTCGGGATAACCATATTCCTCCTTGTGTATCTACTGATATACTTCTTACCGTTTTAATGCTTGAGCAAAACTAACTTCACATTTTTCGCGCAATTGAAATAATAAGGTAACTACTCAGGTGGATAGTCTGTAGGTATTTAGCTGAATAGTGAGGAAGAAATATGCGAGATAACTTGTAGAGTCTGAAAAGGTGTTGGGAGCCTTGATTCGTTCTTTGCGCAGTCCTAACAGACTACAGTCTAAACAACCTGAGTAGTTACATAATGAGATAGTGGAATGATGGGTTATGTGGAAATGGAAGGGTGATTCATTGGCAAATTCCTCTTTACAATGAGGTTCATAAATGATAAATGTATATTTATGAACTCCTTAAGGGTCCTGGTATTAAATCAGACATACGAACCTCTCCATTTCTGCAATGCCAGGAGGGCTATTGTGATGTTATTAAAGGGGAGGGCCGAAAAGATCGAGAGTGATGGAATGGTTGTAAGATCCCCGACCGTTACCATCAGGCTTCCCACTGTTATCCGTCTGATGAAATATATCAAGAGATCGTATCAGGTGAGGATATCATTTAGTAAGAAGAATGTATTAAAAAGAGATAACTTTACCTGTCAGTACTGCGGGACCATGGATGGGAACCTGACCATAGACCATGTCATTCCAAAATCTCGCGGGGGAGAGTCATGCTGGGAGAATGTAGTTGTTGCCTGTCAGAAATGTAATATTAAAAAGGGCGATCAGACATTGAAAGAGGCAGGCATTCGATTATTAAGGAGACCTGCGAGACCCTCATTTCTGTTTCATAAGAATATTTATCACTCAGCGCCTAAATCATTCGTAAAAAATTGGAGTAAGTACTTTCCGAATGATGTTATTAGGGCTTAGGGCTTGCTCAAAAATAACTAAGGGGCTGTACAAGTTATCAGGGTAACTGATCGTGATAATCAATCGTTATGCATAAAATATGAAGGTTTAAAATGGCCAATAATAGATTTTTTAAAGAACAGAAAGAACAGTCTTTGGTTAAATCAACCATTGTAGCTAAATACTTTGATGTCTGGGCGAATGTTATCATCAGCACTCAGAAACGTTACCCACAGCACTCACAAAAAATTGCATATATTGATCTTTTTGCCGGCCCCGGCCGTTACGAAGATGGCACCCAATCAACACCATTAAGAATATTAACCAATGCCATAGAAAAACCAGATTTGCAAGAACGATTGGTTGCCATATTTAATGATAAGGATGAAAAAAACTCAAAAGCATTAGAGAATATGATTGCAAAAATTCCCGGTATTAAAACATTGAAATACAAGCCAATAGTTTATAATCAAGAAGTCGGTGAGGAGATTGTTAAGATGTTTGAAAGTATGAATCTTATTCCCACCCTGTTTTTCGTTGACCCGTGGGGTTATAAAGGGCTTTCTCTTCGACTGGTAAATTCTGTATTAAAAGATTGGGGTTGTGATGCCATTTTCTTTTTCAATTACAATCGTATCAATATGGGAATAGATAATAAAGCCGTAAAAGAGCACATGCAAGCCCTTTTTGGTGAGAAACAGGCGATAGCATTAAGAAATAAATTAAGGGAAAAAAATTCACACCAGAGAGAGTTACTTATTGTTGAAGAGTTGTGTCAGGCATTAAAAGCATACGGATCAAGATATGTTTTGCCTTTCAGATTCAAGAATGAGAGAGGGAAAAGAACAAGCCATCATCTCATTTTTGTGAGCAAGAATTTCCGTGGGTATGAAATCATGAAAAATATTATGTCACGTGAAAGTACAAACGACACGCAAGGCGTGCCTTCATTCGAATACAATCCAGCGGACTTTTTGCCACGGCAGACACTTTTGTTTCAACTTTATCGGCCATTTGATGATTTAAAAGAAGATTTATTGGGCATGTTTAGGGGCCAAAGGCTCACTATGCAGGAAATATATGAAAAGCACAATGTGGATACCCCTTATATTAAAAAGAACTACAAAGATGTTCTGCGTGAACTTTACGATGATGGTTCCATTGAGGCAATTTCTCCAAAAAATAAACCACCACGCAAAGATACATTTGGAGATGAAATTATAGTAACTTTTCTCAAGTAGGAGGAAAAATGGCCATAAGCAAAATAGAGTGGACTGAATCCACCTGGAATCCAGTTACCGGATGCACAAAAATCAGTTCAGGTTGTAAAAACTGTTATGCCGAACGTATGGCAAAAAGATTAAAAATGATGGGGCAACCCAATTATACTAACGGTTTCCAGGTTGCTCTCCATGATCATGTTCTGGAATACCCCTTGCGCTGGAAAAAGCCGCAGACCATATTTGTCAATTCCATGAGCGACCTGTTCCATGAGCAAGTTCCGGATTCTTTTATATTTAAAATTTTTGATATTATGAAACAATCCTACTGGCATCGATTTCAAATTCTCACTAAACGGTCCGTGCGTTTGAAAGAATTAGCCCCAAGACTTAACTGGCCGAAAAATGTTTGGATAGGCGTTAGCGTAGAAAATGAAACTGCAAAATTCCGAATTGATGATTTAAGGTGGGTACCCTCTGCCATAAGATTTTTATCATTAGAACCACTGCTTAGGCCGTTTGCATCTCTCGACTTAAGCAATATTGATTGGGTAATTGTTGGAGGTGAATCAGGGATAGGGGCCAGGCTAATGAAAAAAGAATGGGTAATACAAGTTCAAGAACTATGCATTGAACAAAACGTACCGTTTTTTTTCAAGCAATGGGGTGGAATCAATAAAAAGAAAACCGGAAGACTATTGGAAGGTAGGACATGGGACGAGATGCCTATTAAACATGTTGAACTCGAAAAAGAAATTGAGCATAACAAAAGCATCAACATGGATTTCAAAAAGCTGACGCTTTTTGAAACCAGTTATGCTTGAAGTTATGGCTTCAGATTGTAAATCACAAAACGTGAGGTGTTTATATGGATAAAAGCACAAAGAAAGCAAAGACAACAGAAAAAAGAAATGAACAGGCTGATGACATATGCTTTACCATTATGCCGTTTGGTGGCTATTTTGATGATTACTATCAAAAAATCTATTCCCCCGCTATTGAAGCTGCCGGTTTAACGCCTAGGCGGGCAGATGATATATTCAGAACAGGAACTATCATTAACGATATTTGGGAATATACAAAAAAAGCTAAAATCATACTTGCTGATTTAACCGATAGAAATGCCAACGTACTTTATGAATTAGGTCTTGCGCACGCTTTAGCAAAGCCCGTTATTTTACTTGCCGAAACTATGGAAGATATCCCGTTTGATTTACGATCTCTGCGAATTATTGAGTACAATAAGAATTTGCCTAATCGGGGTGATTTACTCAGAGAAAAAATTAAAACTTATATTCGTGAGACACTTAAATCCCCGTTGAAAGCTGTTCTCCCCACTTTCATTGAACACCGATTTTCGCAAAGCTGATAGATTATAAGATATAAGAATGCGAGCACCAAATTACAAAGGAGAAAACCTTTTAATTACAAGGATTT
>QIDP01000189.1 GCA_003229375.1 Nitrospirota bacterium | reverse complement strand
TTAAAAAACCTCGGGGTTTGGGGCGGAGTCCTCAAAAAAAAGTAGCTTATTTTAAACTTGGAAAATTCCGATTCACGGTGAACCAAGACAAAAGAGTAGCATAAAACTCGGAATCTTTAGCAATATAGCTACAAATATATTCAAAGTTAGAAGCGGCTCGTGGTGACCATCTTATTTTGTAAGCCATTTTGACATCCTTTTTTCAACCTCTTCATGGGGTATTCCCTTCTCTTCGTCAAGTTCCTTCAAACCAGCATCAACTTGCAGTTTGAAATATAACTCTGCCATAACATCATCAACAGTAACATCTTCAGGAAGAGCCTGAATTATTTGAATAATTTGCTGTTTTACTTTTGGCATCCTTCTCACCTCCTCGACATTACATTCCCAATATACCACTTAGTCCACCCTTTGACAAGCAGTCATAATTTCAAATTAAATCCCCCCTGACCCCCCTTTGAAAAAGGGGGGGATAGCAAAAGTCTACCTTTTTCAAAGGGGGGAAATTACTGAACTCCCCACCTGCCCACAAAGCAACTCCCTTTAATTAAGGGGGATTAAGGGGGATTTGACTCATTTCTTTTTACTATCACGTAATAAACGGTCATTTAATTCATATTTTTCTATACTAAGTGAAATACGCTTCATGTCAGGATGTTCCGGGTTGATGAGAATATTAAATTCATGTTTAACAACAGCAGAAGGGACACGAAGTAAAAGAGTTTCATTTCTAAGTACCCAACTTGTTCCAATGTCAGCTAATTCAGAAGGTGCCGGATATCCTCGCCAGTTTTTAGGCAAATCAGATATATGGATTTTTTTAGGAGTTATATCGTCAGGAATCTGAATTGAGGCAACCATTAGATCTGTTGGTACAATTGACATTGGCATATGGACTAAATATTCAACTGTAGATAGAGACATGTTTTCAGAAGCGTAAATAATACCGGTGCCTTTATGATTCCACCTACCTCCACCAATTCTAGATCCAATTCCTTTTAGGTCTTTGATGAATTTTTTCGTGGAGATTCTGTAAACAATCATTAGGAGAATACACCATGCTCAATTCGAACAAGCACATCAAGTACCATATCTGTTCCATATTTTGTATTGAGTAAACTAAGAGGTGTTTTGTTAGCAAGAGCTTTATTGGGAAGATTAAGCCATGTGATAAAATTCTCTTTGTTTTTAAAAACCTCGGATCCTTTAGCGGCAACTTCAGCAATTTGCAGAATATGCTCGGATATGATAGGATTAAAGTGTTTTTGTGGAGTATATCTCTGTATTGTACGTTCAGTGACGGGTAGAAGTGTAGCCATCTGATGCATTGAAAAACTTAAGTAGCTTGCTAGATTTTGAAGAGCAGTCTTAGTTATACCTGTATTAATTAAATCAATTAAGTCCATTCTGTCTTTGATGTTTTTATGAAGAGTTTTCTTTCCTCCTAATATATTTGCGACATCAGTAAGTGTCATTTTCTAACCCCCATATAATTTAACGACATTTTTATTAAAAATAACGAAAAATGTCGCTTTTGTCAAGAATTATTTGGCTTGACAGAGAAAATGTTAAGAATTGAAATAAAAGAGAATATTTGTTATAGTTAGGAACAGTTCAATTAAATTTAAAAGTTAAGAATTATTCATATCACTCTGATTTTAAAGACTAAAATTTGACAAGACCGCCTGCTAATCCATTTCATAGAATATGCTTTGTTTTAAGAAGAATTGTTTTTCCTTTTTTTCTTGTCTTCCTCTTCCTTTGCCACATTTCATATGCTGGTGAGGTAAAGACGAAAGAGGAAGAGGCCCCGGTTACTGTCTATGCGGATCGGATTGAACAGGAGAAGAACATTATTATCGGAAAAGGTAATGCGGATGTCAGATACGGGGATTCCCGTATATTGGGGGATACCATAGAACTCAACACAGAGACAGGAGATGGTGTTGCCATAGGCAATGTCATTATGGAGGATAAGGAGAGCAGGATCGAGTGCGACAAAGCAGAGTTTAATACCAACACCAAACTGGGGACTATGTATGAGGCGCGTGGTAATATAGCTGACTATTATTTTACAGGTAGAAAGATTGCCAGGCTGGCAGAGGATAGATACAGTCTCTTCTCAGGGGCATTTACTACCTGCTCCTATACCGATGATTGTACACCTGCATGGAGATTCAGGGTAAAAAGGGCGAAGATAAAGATTGAGGGTTATGCCAGATTACAGTACCCGGCCTTCCTGGTCAAAGACGTCCCTGTCCTCTACTTACCCTATATGATCGTACCGGTAAAGACAAAGAGAAAAACAGGATTCATTATGCCGTCCTTAGGGACAAGCAGTAAGGATGGATTTTTTATAAATAACAGCCTTTTCTGGGCAATAAACCAGTGGTCAGATGCCACATTCTACCTTGATTATCTTGAAAAAAAGGGGGTTCGTCCGGGACTGGAGTATCGTTATACCCCGAACAAAAAGACAACAGGCCAGTTCAATGGCATATATCTAAAGGAGAAGGATACAAAGAGGGAGTTCTGGAAGATAGAGTTTAATCACAAGCAGGAATTTATATATGACATCAAGGGATTGGCAAGGCTTGACCTTTTAAGTAATTACAACCTTGATAAGGAGTTTTCCGATGTTACAGATGACAGGACCAGGAGGCAGACAGACTCATATCTCTCGCTGATAAAGAACTGGGAGACCCGTTCCCTGGAGTTTCTGACAAGATACCGTGAGAGTATAGAAGAGGGACGTGACGAAAGATTCGGTCAGATACCGCAGTTGATCTTTAGAAATCAACGTGAAAGAATATATGAGACCCCGCTTTTTTTTAGTATGGAGTCTTCATATGTAGGTTTTTATAAAAAAATCGGGAAGAATGGCACTGAAAATACAACTGATGTATCCCGTCTTGATATCCATCCCCAATTAGCCTTACCCATTACAAATGTACCGTGGCTGACATTTACTCCTACTATTGGAATACGTGAGACATATTATAATCGGGGAGAAAGGGATGATGAGGAAGGGACAGGCGGGTTTTCCAGGGAGACATATGATATTAATCTACTATTGGAAGGGCCAAAATTCTCCAGGATATTTCATACAAAGAGTGAACATATACCAAAGATAAAGCACCTTATAGAGCCAAGAATAACATACGATTTCATCCCGGAGATCGATGAGGATGACAGGGCAAAGATAATACAGTTTGATACAGTGGACAATGTCCGGCCCTTAAGCCGTGTGACCTACTCCCTTACCAACAGGGTGTTAAAAAAGGTCATGAAGGGAGAATCGGTTTTTGCAACAGAGGAGGCGCTAAGGTTTGATGTAAGCCAGAGTTATGATCTCATGGAATCAACAAGGGCCCTTATGCCCGGGAGCCCCCGCAGACCCCTATCCGAGATAAGATTTGATCTCGATACCCGTATTATTGATCCCCTGAAGATAAACCTGGATAGCACCTATGATATATACGATGATATAGTAAAGACCGTCAATATAGAATTTGCTATAAAAAAGGAGGGATTAGGGTATATCCACCTTGAGAGGAGATATAAAAAATCGACCTCTACATTCCTTAGCGGTACACTCGGCTTGTCCCTTCCTCTCGGTCTGGGTTTTCAGTACAGTTTAAGGTATGATGAACTGGAAGAGGAGGTTGTGGAGAGCGATTATAGTCTTGAATACTCCTCCCAGTGCTGGGGACTTTCATTTGATCTTATTAATAGAAAAATTTCAGTCAATCAAAAGCGACAGGACGAGACAAAATTCTTTTTTATCCTGACCTTAAAGGGGATCGGATATATAGGGAGCAAGAGGAATATTGGACTTTTGCATAGAGGGTTCTAGGGATCGGTCCAAAATTTGGGGCAGATTGGGCAGAGCCCTAAATATCAAATATCAAAATATACATTTTAAAAGTAAATTGATATGCAAACTTATCTTTAATCAACTATTAATATCTGCTCCAAATAATGAAGAATTTACTATTTAATTTGTCATTTTGATATTAAATATTTGATATTTTACTAATTCCTCCGTCTCTCTCGCCTTTGTCCCACTCGTTCCAGGACAGATATTATTATAACGATTATTACTGCCTGAAGTAAAAGCAAGAGGGCATCGATCGTTCTGGCATTTCTCAAGACAATCGCAGTAACACCCAGACAAATGCACATAAAATAGATAAATGCCACACTCAATTTTTTATTTAAAAATAGTGCCTCCAACCTATGATGTAAATGGTCTTTCCCCACATAATCTATCCACTCTTTAATATTGGTTACCTTTTTTGTATAGATCCTCATGATAGTAATATGTATCATATCGAATATCAATATCCAAAAAATAAGGAGTGGGGTGGTCAGGGATACAAAGAGATTGTTATCTGCCCACTCACCCATGATGGCCAGGCAGGCAAGGATAAAACCTAAAAATGTGCTCCCTGCATCCCCCAGAAAGATGGTTGCCGGTTTATTCAATTTAAAGTTGTAAGGTAAAAATCCAAGACAGGTCCCTACAATTGCAATGGAGATCCACCCAACAAAAGGATGATTGGTCTGAAAGGCCACAATTCCCAGGAAAAAGGCAATAATCAAACTCATCCCTGTAGATAGACCATCCATTCCATCAAAGAAGTTCATTGCATTGGTTATCCCTATTATCCATATAATCGTGATAAGGCTATTAACTGTGAGGGTAAGTATATTTTCAGGGAAGATAGTCAGGCCTATACCTGCGTAGATTACAATGAGTGCTGCTGATAATTGAGCAAGGAGCTTCCAGATAGCAGGAACGACTTTTAGATCATCCATTAAACCGGTACACATTATTATGCTTGACCCTAATAAGATCGCTATCAATTCTTTAGTAAATATAAAGTTTGTTAAGATGGCCACAACAAAGGCCAGATATACAGCAACCCCGCCTAAGAGCGGTGTTGGTGCAGAATGAATCTTTCTCTCTTCTGGATAATCAACAATCTCTGCCCTCCGGGCTATAGACCTCATTATTGGAGTAAGTATTACTGACAGGGAAAACGAAAAGAAAAGGATGTATAACCATCTTAATCCTCTCTGAGAAAAGTATAGTTTTACGGTTGGTATTCCCAGGACTATTAGTAATAATAATATTACAGTATAAACTATTTTGTCAGGCTTTCTTTTCATTTACCCGGACTCTCTCTCCCCCTTTATGTCCCTATACAAAGCGTTATACTCTTTTTCAAGTGATGTGTACTTGTCTTGCAGGTCTTTGTATGCCTTTGCTCTGTTATTCGGTTCTTTTTCAAGCTTCCTGAGCTTTCCTGCAAGCTCATCCCTCTCAGCTAATATCCTGTCAAACTCTTTTTTATTTACAGACCTTTGCAATCTCTCGGATAGTCCGTCAATCTCATCCTCAAAATACTTCATCTTTTGATTCAAAGATTCAGTTTCCTGTTTGAGAACCCCAACACACATATCAAGTTCTTTATTGGTATATTCAAAATCAGCTATTATCTTCTTTAACTCCTCGGATCTCTCATCCTCAGGAATCAATACTGTAAGGGAGTCCTTTAATTTGACATTGATTGTTCTGACCAGTTGGAATCTTTTATCTAACTCATTAAACATATCTTTCCAGCTCAAAAGTTCGACAATCTTGTTCTTCTGGCGTTCTATATCATTCCTAAGCTTCTGTATTTCCCCGTCAGAAATAATCTTTTTTATAGTTTGCTTTCTATGTCTCAGGAATAGAAAGATATTAAGGCAGAAGAGTATCAATAGAAATTCAATAATAAACAAGAATACTAAGGCATTAATCCTAACCAATTATTTTCTCCTTTTTATCAAAGATTGAATTAGACCCCTTAAATTCCTTCTTTTGAGATAGGCAAAAATAATAATACAGAATATAAGATTAATAAGGATAAGTTTAATAAGAGCGGTTTTCCATAACAATTCATCTGTTTTTTCATCTATGGCTGAATTTTGCCCTAATGGTGTCTCTGTCTTTTTTTCTGATTGTGGAGTTTTGGTCCCCTCCTGTTCTTCCTTTACAGGGCTTAGTACATGGAAAACAAATCCCCGTTCCCTTTCAAAGGTCTTCCCCTTTGCTACAATCCTGAGTCTGTAAGATCCCGGTTTATCAGGCACAAGCTGGCTGGTAAAGATACCCTCTCCCTTTTCACCTTTATTGGACAATGCCAATTTTATGGTTTCACCATCAGGGCGGGATACCTCAATATAGATGTCAAATCTCTCCAATATCTCCCTTTCTTTTAGGAGACTTCCATCCTTTTCAAGCCATACCTTGATATCTATAGGTTTGCTAAGAGGGGGATATAACTGAACTAAATTGGTCAGAAGCTTAAGATTTGTAATTATATAAGCCTTATTATCCCTCCCCGCACTAAAAAGTATCTCCCACCTTCCCTCAACAGGTTTTTTTATTGTTATCATGTCAAAATTATATGATACAAACCATCTAATATCATTGCTTCTTTCTTTAGAAGAATATTTTTTACCATCAGGAGAACCGAGATATATCCTGGTATCAGGCGAGCCTTTAGTCGCAACAATTATAACCTCCTCTATTGATTTGTCTACAAAAAATCTATTCTCATCCAGTGGCAGCATCTCAGGAGCCTTGAGGCTTTCAAATATGGAGGTAAATATCAGATGAAAATCCTTATCAGTAAGGGCAAGATTATAAAAACCCCCTGTTTTTTTTGAAATCTCCTCAAGAAGCTGCCTGTCTGAAAGCTCTGTAAATGCTATTGTATAAACCTTGACATCATTATCTTTAAGGATTCCTATGAGTTCGTTTTTTAATCGATCAACAAGTATCCTGTCCTCATCAGGATTGCCTACATCCATCATACCATCAGACATAAGTATTATTATCTGTGCCCTTCCCGGCCTTTTGTCCTTAGACAGGACCTCAAGTCCTTTAGTAAATGCGTCATATAAATTGGTGTAAAGTCCTTTTGAAGAAATCATATCAGTTGCTTTCAACAGTCTATCTTTGTTTATCTCGCTATCAACATGGGTCAAATAAATGATAGGATAACCCTTGTCTCTGAAACTTATTACACCTGCCCTATCATTTTTATCCAAAAGGGAGATAAATAACTTGGCTGCCGGGATGCGCAGGGTCAGAGGGTCTGTCTTTTTCATGCTCCCGGAGCTGTCCATCACAAGAACAACGTCTATATCATTCTTCTCCAGAGGGTAAGAAGTGTCTGAAATAAAAGATATGACACCAAAGATTGCAACAAAAATAATGGCCTTTTTCTCTATCCTTCTTTTCACCTGAAAATTCCTTTTCACCCTCTCGCTCGCACGGACAAACAAGTTTGTCCATGCCACCCACCCATAGAGACTCATTTCACGTATTCACCTAACCTCATCTTCATCCCTCACCTTCACCTTGTAAAGACATCCCTTACAACATCTATTATCATCTTTATTTCATCGTCAGAAAGGCCGGGGTATATTGGTATGGATATGGCCTTATTCCATACTTCATATGTACCTGGAAATCCATCAAGTTTAAGATAATTGTTTAGTGGCAGATATACAGGACGCTGACAGGAGATACCTTTACCCTCTAATAATCTGAGATATTCATCAGTGTTGCCTCGTGTTTTTATCACAAAGCGATAAAATATATGTCTTCGATCTGAATACCTGGCCGGTAAGGTAATCGGAATATCTTTAAAGGATTGTGCATACCTATCCGCAATGCCCTTTCTCTTCTCTATGAACAGGGGGAGTTTATTCAACTGGCTTATACCCAGGGCAGCCTGGATATCTGTCATTTTATAGTTAAAGCATGGGGAATAGATATCTTTTTTGTCATACTCCTTTAAATCCCTTATCTTCTCAAGTGCCCTCTTTGAATCGGATAATATCATTCCACCCTCACCTGTTGCTATTACCTTGGTTGCATAGAAGGAATAGATTGAAAGGTAGCCAAATCCTCCAACCTGTCTCTCCTTATAAGTCGCCCCTATGGCCTGGGCACAATCTTCGATCACCGGTATCCCCAGGGTAACAATATCTTCAATATCTGCCGGCAGACCGAACATATGAGGTACTATTATGGCCTTTGTCCTTTTTGTTATCCTATTCTTAAGGTCGTTGAGGTCTATATTAAATGTGTCAGGGTCTATATCTATTAGTAGGGGTGCTGCATTAACATAGTTTATGGCATTAAGGATCGCTGTGCAGGTGTAGGAGGGTGCAGCAACTTCATCATCATCTCCGATATTCAATGATAAAAGGGCAAGATGAAGGGCGGAAGTACCTGAATTGGTTGCTGCCGCACCGTTTAGCCCTATAAATCCTGCCATCATCTCTTCGAACCTTAAGACTTCACCCCCCAGGGATATCTGCCCCGATCTAATAACATTTGAGAGGTTAAGTATCTCCTCTTCATCCAGCATAGGTCTTGAATGAGGTATCATAATTTTCCTAAATAGTGCCTAACCGAAAACTCGTGTCTGAACCAAAACTGCTCAGGTACAAGGCGCATGAAAATTTTGTAACCGGAGTGTATTTAAATACATGAGGATTACAAAATTTTCATGCAACGCAGTAGATGGGTAGTTTTCGTTCAGACACTAAATATTGACAAATAATCTTAATGATACAAACCCCTCAGCATATTTTACCCTTCCCTGAATCCCCCTGAAGATTGCTGAAGAACGAACAATATCAAGAATGTTTAAATCCTTTATGTTTGTCTTATCCATTTGAGATCCATGCGCTTCCAGGCAGGTAATCTTTTTCTCTAATACAGCATCTATATCTATAAATACATTGGGTGTAAAATTCTGTGTGGTTGGAACCTCGTAAAATAGTACATTCCGGATATACCTTGTTGCTGAGACTGTTCCTTTAGCAAGGATTTGATGGTCTTGATGGGTATCATCGAAATAATTGACAAATATGAAATCAGGGGCAACCTGATTTAGTATATCCTCTATGGCTATGATCAGATCCTTGTCCAGTTGTATCTTAGTATCAGAATATCTTCCCCAAAAGATCTTTTTCACCCCTAATATCTCTGCGGATTTCATCTGCTCCATCTCTCTTATCTCTGCCGGTCCTCCGAGATCACCCCTTGTCATAATCAGTATATATATATCATGTCCTTGCTTTTTGTATTTTATCAATGCCCCTCCGCATCCTATTTCTATATCATCAGGGTGTGCCCCGATAGCAAGGATATTCATCTGTTGTTTCCCTTTCTATATCTTCTAATAATATCTATGCTCTCTTCACCATGGTTAAAAAGGAGATCAATGATTGACAAATATGGTACAAAGTCTCCAAATAATTGATTATATGATGGAAGTTTAAAATCTTGAAATATCACCTTGATCCCCTCTTCACGGAATCGATCCATGTTCATATAGTTTTGACCACCCTGACCGGAAAGATAGGTATCCTCTCCTATCAATTTACATATATCGATCAGTCTCCCGGTTGGTTCCTTGCTTAATTGGAGCGAAGAGGATAATATTATCTCCTTTTTTAGTCCCAATACATTAATCAGGTAATAGATTATTTCCATATTCAAATCTACCAGATAGTCCCATTCCCGATTATAGATATCTTCAAAAAAGGTAATATAATCTCTAAAGAATCTTGTCTTTGAATAGTTTGTAATGAGTGTATTGAGATGTTTCCTCCCCCACTCTGTTTTATTGTCAATCCTTATCCTCCTTATCTCTTCAGGAAAGCTATGCAGAATAGGCACGGTTATCCATTGCCATGCCTGTGAGGTCTTTATACGATTCCTGTTCTGCCATTCATTTTTTTTGAACTGTACATTATCCAGTATAACGAATATATCTGATTGATCGATCTTGTCAAAATACCCTGCCCATGGAAGATATTGAGGTTGATGCACTGTAATAATCATTGGTGGTTGCCTATTATTATATTTGCCACAGAGGTCACAGAGAACACAGAGTTTATTTTTTGTTTTTCTCTGAGACCTCTGTGTCCTCTGTGGCTATAATATGTGAATTATTAAGTAAATTTTACAAATACAGGATTAGAAATGATATATCCCAAATTTTTTCCCCTTATGTTCAATCGATAATATATCTTTTCACCCGGATTATAATAATCATCTTTAAATTCGATATTAAATGGGGTCTTTCCTGAAAAGCTCTTGATCAACCTTCCTGAACGGATGAGTTCTATATTAACTTTATCAATATCTCCGGAAGAGGATATCTTTATATTTACAATAGGACTACCCCTGCTTACAATTTCATCTCCGAGCATACCTCTATTTTTAGTTACACTGTCAGATACTGAAAAATCGTCAAGGGATAATCTCTCTTCCCTGAATCGCCTTAGAGAATAGGTCTTACCGTTTCGTAAGGAATCAAGGATAGAGATATTATCTTTCTTCTTAACAAGGAAGATGGTCAGTACATTATCTAACTCTTTACCGGCCCCCTCCTCTCCATGAAAATCTATACCACTTATACCCCACACAGGCCTTTTTCTTTTACCATTGCAATACTCAATAAGTATCCTATCCCATTCCCTTCCATGATCAGTCATATGAATTGTATCCTCATATACAGCCTCCATGCCGGTATAGTTGGTTGTATTGAGAAGATCATTTACATAGGTAGGGGTCTTCATAATTATAGGTCCATAACGTTCTGTATTCCTGTGTGACTCAGGATGTGCCCAGAAGGTCATACCACCATGTGAAGCTACATAATCGATCAATTCCTGATAAGGAGCGATCCCCTGATCACCATGATACTGGTCATATAATGAGCTTCTAAATGGATGATAATTAATCATTGCCAATATACTTATACATAATGTTAATATCCCGAAGACCCTGTAAGCGCCCTTCCAGCGTATTAAAAATATGGATAATAACAGAGGGATAAAAAATGGAACCTCCTGCCATATCAATTTGTTAAAGTATCTATCTGTAATTTTATTATGTAAAATCGGAAGGTTTGCATAATCTTCCGGTTGTCTTAATCCTATTATAAGGATATGCTTTCTCCAATTATGTGCGGTTAGATCCTTTTTTAAGGGGTTTCCTGTCCAATAATAGAATGGGGATGACTCAACACCCGGTATTACTATAAGCTGCGGATATTTTTTATCAATATCTTTAATCTCTTGAAGGTATTTTCCCGGGCCGGTATCGAGGACAGAGGGGAGTTTCTCCTTCCAACGAAAAATATGTCTGAAGGGCGAGGGGCCGTATTCCTTTGTTATCAGGTCATGATCGGTAATAATCAATACCTCTAGCCCTTTGTCTATGGCGGTCTTTGCCAGTTCTTCTATTGAATACCTCCCTGTGCTAAAGTTTGAGTGGACATGGATAACACCCTGTAACTGTATATAGTCATCTGCATTTTTATCCCCCTCCTTGATTGAGGAGGAATTTCCATCTTTATCCCCCTCCCCCTTGATGGGGGAGGGCAGGGGTGGGGGTGATCCTAACTTGATATGGTTATCTGCATATACAGGTATGGAATAGATAGCAGCATAGATGCTAAACAGAGCCAAAAAAAATTTCATAAAATGTTTTGAATTTTGAATTTCTGTCATTTGATACTGTGTATCCGTTCACTGTTACGATATTGTTTAGTATTTAGTACCTCTTTTGCATTGAAGTTTAGCCCTATTCTCTGATAGCTAAACTGTTACATTATAAATTAATATACATTCTCATCCCCTTTTTTTCACCCTTTCACCCTTTCACCCTTCACCCTTCACCCTTCACCCTTCACCCTTTTTCCAGTATCCATTCATTATATAGCCTGTCGATCTTTGCTGCCATATTCTTGTCGCTATAGAGAGATGCATGCCCCTTTCCACTCCTCCCCATCTTCTTTCTTTTATCCTTATCCTCTAGCAGGGTAATGATAGCATCCGCCAATCTTATCGATTCTTTTACAGGAACCAAGATACCATCTTCTCCATCTCTGACTATATCCGGTATCCCGCCTACCCTTGTGGCAACAACAGGTTTCTCCATTGCCATTGCCTCAATAAATACCTTTCCCATTCCTTCGTATAGAGAGGTAAGTACAAATAGGTCAATAACAGAGAGTACCTCTGGTATGTCCTCTCTCCACCCCAAAAAGAGAATCTTATCTATAACCCCGAGTGATTCTGCCTGTTTTACCAGCTCATGTCTAAGGGGGCCTTCACCAACAAATAGAAATCTTACATTTGCAATCTTCTCTGACACTGTTTTAATTGCATCTATCAGGTATTTATGTCCCTTTATTGGAGCAAGTCTCCCTATAGTCCCAACTACAAGGTATCCATCAGTAATGCCTAATGATCTCCTCTTTTTCTCTGCATCGATATTCAGATTAAGGAATCTTTCCATCTCTACCCCGCTGTGAATTGTTCTAAACCTTTCAGGCGGGGCGATCTTAAATTTTACATGTTCCTCTTTACACCTATCAGTTAAGGTAATAATCGTATCAGTAAAGATTGCGGTTATCCTTTCAGTCAGGATAAAGATATATGTAACCAATCTTCCAAAATATCCGATAAACGCATGTCCATGCGGGGTATGGATAATGATTGGTACCCCTGCAAAGAGGGCCGCCCATCTCCCCAATATCCCTGCCTTGGATGTGTGGGTGTGTATAATGGTATATTTCTCTCTCTTTATCAATAAAAATATCTTCAAAAAGGCCTTAAGATCTTTAACAGGGCTGATACATCTGACCAGTTCCGGTATTAAGATTAGTTTTATACCCGCTGATTTTGCCCTCTCCCGGCCCATTCTATTTGCCCTGGCCTCAGATTCGCTCATTAATGATTCTGTGGATGGACCATACGCCATGGTTACATCATACCTTTCCTTGTCCAATCCTATGACTGTCAAAAGGGTATTCTCAGCCGAACCACCCTTATCAAAACGGGTAATAATATGAAGCACCTTATACCTTTTCATTAATCCTAAGACCCTTCTCACTACTTTTTTTATTATCCCTTTCCCATATTATCTTTACTGCCTCCAAAACCTCTTCTACGGTTATTAACCTAAAACAATCTAACTCTTTACATTTAACCTTCTCTCTCTTATAACAGGGACTACAATCCAATTCTTTCCTTATAATAACAGCAGAATTTGAATAAGGTCCTGTCTTTTTATAATTTGTGGGACCCCAAATAGCTACAACTGGGATATTAACCGCACAGGCCAGATGCATGAGCCCACTATCATTAGTAATAAATAACCTGCATCTTTTTATTAGGGCTGCCGCTTGATGTAGAGTAGTTTTTCCTGTAGCAATTATGGGCTTTTCCTTCATTAATTCACTTAAATCGTTGGCCAGACTAATCTCTTCAATCCCGCCAAAAATAATAAATTTAGCGCCGTAATTCTGGATAAGGGCATCAGCCAACTTGGCAAAATTATATTTAGACCATCTCCTGAAATGTGCTTGATATCTACCAGAACCGGGATGAATTCCTACAAGAAAATCATTACTTCTAACCCCGTCATTTTTAAGAAATGTATCAGCGAATCCTCTGTCTGCATCTGATAAAGACATAAATAAATTTTTGTTCCTGACTTCGATTCCTATGGTCTTGATTATATTCAGATTGGCATCAACTTCATGCATTTGGTCATCATAGGAGGATTTGATTGTATATAAAAATGAATTCCATCCTCTATCTTCGCCTATCCGATAAGGGGCCCCGCTCAGATAAGTAAGCATACCAGCCTTTAAAGGATTTATGCCGGTAGCAGTAACTGTTAAATCAAATTCCTTTCTGCCTAACATCCTGATAAACTCAATCTTTTTTAAGAGCCCCCAACGATTATCATAGACTAAGACCTCATCAACTAGGGAGCTGCCTTCTACAACCTTTTCTGCCCCCCAGCGAGCAACAAGAAGGCTAATAAAGGTATTAGGGAAAGCATCCCGCAAGGCCTGCAAACCTGGGGTAAAAAGGATTACATTGCCTATGCCACCCATATGGATAGCCAGGATACGTTCTATTTGGGAAGGATTTATTTTAACATCAGTGTACACATGAGTTGCCATAACCAGTCAAGGAAACGTCCCACGCAAAATTTTGAAACCCCGATACATCAAGTTATGCCTCTGAAGATATGGTGCTTCTCTGCTTTAGAATCTTTGATAATTGAATCTCCACTGCATTAAGGACATCCTCTACTCTTATCAGTTTCATACAATCGTGTGTCTTTAACTTACAATAGCCGTTATTACAAGGCATACAAGGTAAATCTTTACAGATAATAATATGATTCTCACCATAAGGCAACCACCTTCCGGGTATAGTCGGTCCCATAGTAGAGACAGTCGGCGTGCCTACTGCCGTAGCAATATGAATAGGACCAGAGTTGTTACCTATCAAGAGTTGACACCTCTGGATAAGGGCTATAAGATTTTTAAGCGGTTGATTTAAAAAAAATATCGGTTCATTTATCATATTATTCTTTAACTGGTTAATCAACCCCGCTTCTTTTACGCTACCGATAAGAACTACCCGGGCTTTATATTTCTCAGTTATCTTATCCGCAACTGCAGCAAATCGGTCTTTTAGCCAGCACTGAGTGGGATAATGCCCACCGGGTTGAATGCCAACAAGCAAATCATTACCCCCAACATCTCTTTGGGCTAAGAATTGCCTGACTATTTCTCCGGCCTTTGGGGAGACAGAAATCCTGGGTTGTTTATTCTGTGTATCCAGACCAATACTCCTAACTATATTCAATATTTCATCTATAACATGCATATGTCCTTTACTATGTTTAACCGCCTTATTAAATAAAAACCCTCTTCCATAAATATTATATCCTACTCTGTATTTTGCCTTACTCAAATAGGTCCATAGAGTGGGTATAAACGTATAATCACAGGTTAAATCCACAGATAGGTCAAAGGATTCTGCACGAAGTCTTTTTATTAATTTTATTTTAGCCAGTAAAGAATTTCTCTTTAAGATAACAATCCTGTCTATTAAGCCAACATCTTCTAACATATCCTTATTGTAGTTATTAGTCAAAACGACTAATTCGGCTCCTCTGTAGTGTTCTTTAATAGCTTTAAACGTGGGTATGGAGGCAATATTATCTCCTATTCTTGTTAAACCTATTACCATGATTTTCTTAATGGTAGTCTCAGAAAATGTTTTTCTACGCATGGTAAAGGTAAAAACAAAACACATGTTAAATAAAATACAGCGTAGCCATAGATAAATATTTTTTATAGATTCCTTTATCTTCATTATTCTTTTCTGGCGTAAAGCAAAATAAAATCATCCCCTTTTTTCAAACGAAGCAATATTCTCTTAATCCAAGATAAATACCTAAAAATACTAATCAATCTTTTTTTGAAATTAAACAAACCTAACTTATCTAACATATTTCCTGCCCCTGTTCCGCTGGACAGTGTCTTAATGACGACAACTGCAAATCCGGCCTTTTCTACCATCATTTTTAATGTCTGACCAGTAAAATAATACAGGTGTTCTCTGGGCTTAAGATATTCCCAATCCTTTCCTTGGTGTCGAGACCTTCTGGAATTGAAATTGGGCACCTCTATAGCCAACAGTCCGCCATTTTTCATAA
Source organism: Nitrospirota bacterium (assembly GCA_003229375.1). GTDB lineage: Bacteria > Nitrospinota > Nitrospinia > SZUA-224 > SZUA-224 > SZUA-224. The sequence continues at coordinate 6,718 of QIDP01000189.1, read as the reverse complement.
TGCGGTACACCTCTTTGAGAGTTGCTGCCGGATCTCTTGTATGCTCTAGGGTATGCCACATAGTAACCACATCAAAAGAATTCGAGGCATATTTTGCCTCTTTAAGATTTCCATTAAAGACATCAAGACCAGCCTCCCCGGCCTTTTCAGAGGCAAAGGTGGAAATCTCTACACCAGACGGCTGCCATCCTTTTCTTTGGGCCACAATCAAAAAATGACCTACGGCACAACCGATATCTAATAGTTTTCCTTTTATACCTGCCAGTCGCTCTATCTGGCCGAGTTTATCTGTAAAACGAGACAGATAAAGTTCAGATTCAGATAAAAAATTCGCTTTATTGCTACCATCGAAATATTCCTTTTCATAGATTTCTAAGGTTTTATGCCCTGAAGGCTGGGGATTAACATATACCAAACCACATTTTTGACAACGAATAATACTGATAGAATTTATAGACAACAATTCACTATTAGTATTCATACCACATAAGTTACACTTCAAAGATTGGTTATCACACATACTTTATCCGCTTATTGAATCGATGGTACAGATATTACCTCCAGGGCATCAGTTACAATCCTGTTTGAGAGTCTGCTCAATATATTAGCCAGAAGATAAACAGCCTTTTTTCTCATATCTACTATTCCATTATCAGGCCGAATCTTTATAACCTGAAAGCCTGACCTTTCCAGGGCCAACTGAATAGTTGCCGATGTAAAGTAATAGAGGTGGAGTTCCCTGTCTTTAGGATCAAAAAGGTGTATCTTCTTCCCTTTGAATATTTTATAAACCTGTTGAAAGATAATGTTATTAAGATTCGGTACCGCAAGGATGAAGATTCCATCATCTCTTATGATCCTTCTTACCTCTATTAATGTCTCTAAGGGATTGATTGTGTGTTCCAGAACATGCCACATAGTTACTGCATCAAAGGTCTTATCAGAGAATGATGCCTGCTGTAATTCCCCATGGAAGACAGGGATATCAAGCGTTTCGATTATATATTTAGAGCCAAAATCGGAAATCTCCGTACCCTGAACATCCCAACCGTCTTTTTTGGCCATCTCCAAAAAGAGTCCCTCTCCACAACCCACATCGAGAAGTTTGCCTTTACCTTTTAAGCTATCAAGTCTGTCGAGTCTTTTCCGCCACATCTTGATACGTCTCTTCCTCTGGACATCAATCCATGGGACATAATATTCCTTTGAGTAGGCCCCGCTAAATATCTTCTCAGGCGGCAACGGGTTTACATAGACAAGGCCACAATTATTGCATCTTATGACCTTATACTGACCTCCATTGTCTTCGAGTATGGTTCCATCCCTATTACCACAGATTATACACATCCTTGTCTCTGACATCTTAAGATTGCCCCAGAGTTTCTATATAAAGTCTCTCTGTTTTCCTTACATTCTCCTCTATACCAAAAAAATTCTCGACCCGTTTTCTCCCTTCTCTCCCAAGCATATACCTCAAATCTTCATTTTTAATAAGCCTTATTAAGATATCTGTGAGGGCCTTTTCATCACCAGATGGAAATAAGAATCCAGTCACACCATCCACTACTGCCTCTGAATTTCCAGGGATATCTGATGATATTACAGGTTTGCCTGCTGCCATACCTTCTATTATAATCCTTGGAAATCCCTCTCCTGTGTAAGAGGGGACCACAAGGATGTCAATGGCGGATAGTGCTGAAGGGACATCATCAGTATAATCTTCGAATATAATCCTACTTTCTATTCCGGACTCCTTTACAAAACGTTTCAGTTTTTTAATGTGGATTTCGTCTCCTAGCCCGATAATAACCCCCTTTAATTTCGATTGTCTTTTTGCTACATCTGCAAATACCTTTAAAAACAGATCATGCCCCTTTCGCGGTTCAACCCTCCCCACGACTCCGGCATATATAAACCCATCTTCTCCCCACCTTTTTTTAAAACTGTAACCATCTGTGGGGTTGTAAAATTCTGAGACATCAACACCGTTGTATATCAATTTAATCTTTTGGGAAAGGACCTCTGAGTCCAGCCACTCAAATCTTTTGATAACACCTCTGGAAACCGATATAATCCTTGATGACAGGACGTATAAGATCCTATCTGTCCCAAAACCGCCCTCTGTAGTCCTTAAATGCATAATAAATGGTATCCTCAACACCTTTGCAGCCAGACCTGTATATATGGCCTCTCTTGGAGAATCTGTATGGACTATGTTAATATTGGCTCTCTTCATAAATCTGTATATAGCTATGAACGTCTTCAGGGTTTTTACTATTCTCAGGGACTTTAATGTATCAATAGGCAAAACCAATGTCTCTACCCCAAGCATATTCACGGCATCGATCAGTGAACCATTCTCCGGGGATAAAAGAAATGGAACAAACCTTTCCCTGTCCAAATTCTTTATAAGAAGATAAAGACTCTTCTGTCCCCCACCAAACATATTGCCATGACTGCTTGTATAAAGGACCTTTATCTTATCCTGTACACTCACTATATAACCCTTCTATCTCCTTAACCATGGTTGAAATGGTGAACTTTTCAAGATATATCTCTCTACCCCTTTTCCCCATATCTTTGGCCTGTATATTATTCATTATGGAAATGATTGCCTTCATCAGACCTGCACAATCACCGGGCCTGACAAGTATTCCTGATTTGCCATCCTCTACGACCTCCGGGATTCCTCCTATATCTGTCGCAACAACAGGTTTCTCCATTGACATCGCTTCTATCAGGGCAAGCCCGAGTCCTTCTCTCTTGACAGAAGGGAGGACAAAGATATCCATAATGGAAAGGTATGGATAAATATCAGACTGTTTGCCAGTAAACCTGATCCTTTTCAGGATATCGTATTTATCAGCAAGCTCCTCTATCTCTTTTCTCAAGGGTCCATTGCCGACAATGACCAGATATGTTCCGGGCATTTGTTGCTCTATCCCTTTAAATGCCTCAATAAGATACTTATGCCCCTTGTGTGGAACAAGGGATGCAACCGTACCTATTATCCGGGCATCCTGAGGTATCCCGAGCATCTCTTTAAATATATCACCGGTGGTTCTAAGAGGGGCTACTTCAGGCACCCCATTATAAATAACAACAACCTTATCTTCTCTTATCCCTACAAAGTCAGTCATAAAGCCTTTAACCGCCACCGAGCAACATATAACCTTCCTTGTATATCTTGCAAGAATATTCTCCATCAGACACTGTCGCCACCCAAACCCCCAGTAGGTGCTATGCACATGGTGATATATGTAAGGGATGCCGGCTATTATGGCAGATACCCTTCCCAGGACACCTGCCGGATAACCGTGAGTATGCACAATGGATGTCTTTTTCTTCTTTAACCTCTCTACTACCTTTTTTATACTGATCGGGCTGTGATAATTCCTTATCCCGATAATCTCTACATCCCCCCCCTTTGCTATTATATTCCCGGCAATGGCGCCACCTTTTGTAAGGCATAATACCCCGGCATCAAATCTTGTCCTGTCAAGATTCAGCACAATCCCTTCTATCACACGCTCAAGCCCCCCTACCTCCATATCTTCCACTATGTGCAAAACCTTTACACCCATCGTATTATCCACTCACAATTCTCAATATCTCTTCTACCCTGTGTTTGTAGGTATGGTGGTTGAGGACCTTTTCCCTGCCTCTTTTTGCTATTCTACGTGCCTCGTCCTTGTGCTCTAAATAGTATGGTAATAGCCTTTTGAGATCATTTGTGTCTTTGAATACCAGAAGGTCTTCACCGGGGACAAAGATACTCAAGACGTCTTTCTGGCTGTCAACGATCAGGAGGGAACCACATGCAAGTACCTCATATACACGCGGACTCGCCTGATGGCAAGGTACCTTATTCTCCGGATCTTTATAATGTATGGCCAGGGCTATCCCGGAGGCGCTGTATATCTTTATCCATTCACCAGGTTTTATATGACTGGCCCTGACAAGCCTTTTTATAGGTGAATCTTGGGGCAGAGTATCCCATCCAGGCCCCCATATCCCGATGTCAAATTCTGTAAGGGTCTCAAAGATGTGCGCCCTTTCAGGATACATAGAACCAACAAAACAGATATCGTTCCCATATCTATCTTTATCATCTTCAGTAAGGTTTACCGGTTTGTGAAACTCAGGATTACAGGCAAATGGAAGCCATCGACACTTACTAATGCCATTATCTTTCAAAATTTCCATTGCTTCTGTTCCACCACAAAAAACAAAGTCGTAATAAGGAGCTGCTTCAATTATCAGTTGAAAATTACGAGGATGATCAATAGTCCAGAGAATAGTCTTTATTCCTCTTTTCCTAATCCTTTTTATAGTCTCGGGAAAAATTCGATGTCCTCCTGTTTCTAAAAAAAGTTCTGGTTGAAAAGAATCTATTAAGCGAATAAGATTATGATTAATTCTTTTTAAGTCTACTTCTTGAAGAAAAGGGATCCTCTCTCTTATCCTTCCTGGAATAATGAATTCCCTGTTGTCAAAACTCAGCAATTCATGGCCTAGCTTTTTTATTGCATTCTCTATGTATTCAGTGATTGTCACAAAATGAGGGTTGTGATATCCGGTGAATAGTATCTTCATTGTTTTAAGTTAAAATTCTTCTTATTTAAGGGCTTGCAAAAAAATAAGTTGGCAGTTTTCTCAAGCCCTAAGGTTAATAGTAAAAGGGATCGGTAAAAATTTATTTTCTCTAAGGCTCTTTCTTTTTTAAAAGGCCAGCGTAATATCCAGCTCAATAAACTTATTAAATATAAAATGAACGCAATAGTTTTAAGCAAGATAGCCCGCGGTCTCCCATAACGGCTGCGCCAGAGTTCAAAGGAACTTTTTTTATCAATCAAAAGTTTATCAGTGCTGGATAATGGGGCCGTGCTTTTTTCTCCAAAATGAATAATTTTAGCTTCAGGCAGATAATAAATTTTCCAATCCTTTTTGTAAAGCCGCTCCAAAAGTTCTGGTTCTTCATAATAGAGAAATATATTTTCGTTTAAAAGCCCTACCATATTGAGAGATTCTCGTCTCAGCATAATACAAGCACCTGATAAGTTGTGTGTCATTTCAGCTTTTCGGGGAAAACGAGTTTCAGACCTTATCATCATTGGAAAAATCTTAGCTAAGAAAGTATCCTTACTAATCATTCGTAAAAGTTTAGGATAAGAAGCAACCGGGGATATTTCCCCTTCCCCATTTAATATTTTTGGACCACAGGCGGCTACTTCAGGATTTTGTTCCATAAAATCCCCCATTGTTTTTAATGAGTGAGTATTAACAACTGTATCGGGATTAAGTAACAGAATATATTTACCGAAAGCAATCTCTATCCCTTGATTATTAGCCCGTGCAAAACCCACGTTTTCATTATTTCTGATTAAGATAACAGTGGGGAATTCTTTTTCGACCATTTCCACGCTGCCGTCATACGAATTATTGTCCACAACTATTATTTCCAATTTATATGCAATGTTGCTACTAATAAAGATAGATTTTAAACATTTATTTAGAAAATCTTTTGTATTCCAGTTAACAATGACAATGGAAATGGTCATTTGAGTTACTTCTCTTTTTGTGCACAGACAAATATTATGTCACTATTGTGTATAGTGGCTAAAAAATGTCCGAGATAATAAAGAAACATTTTTAAGGGTGAATTTTTATTAAGGTCACATTTTAAAAATAACTTGTGCCTTTTCAGAAAATAAACCAAACTACCCATAATGTAATTAAGGGGTAAATATTTCGAAAAAGTAATTCTAAAACCGGCTTTCCTCAACATTTTTTTTAAAGTAGCCAGGGAAAAATGGTAAAGATGCCTTGGCACGTCCCAGGCAAACCAATCTTCCCTAAAAAATCTATTTATCAAATTTTGATTATCCGGTACTTCAATGTATAACCAGCCTTCTTTTCTTAATAATCTGTGGGCTTCTTTAAGAACCAAAAGAGGATGCCTGGTATGTTCTAAAGAATGCCACATAGTAATTAAATCAAAAATCTCATCTTTTGGAAAATTGCTTTTATCAAATTTACCAGTTATTACAGAGACATCAGATTCTCTTACATAATCGGAAATATCAAAACCCGTAACATTCCACCCCATTTTTTTTAATGTTATTAAATATTCGCCTTTACCACAGCCGAAATCTAAGCATTTTCCCTCACCTTTCCACGGGGGAATTTTGTAATAATGAGTTTTAAAATAGTTTACGGCTAAATGGAGAAAAATATTTTTTAACCAATGAGGAAGCTTGGGATTTTTCCCAATATTTTGACAGTCTAACCATTGCTGAGGATAATGGTAATACTCTTTTAATAGTATTTTTTTAATTTCATTTTTTATTCTTCCAGAGAAACTTTTTATATTATTAAAAATCTCTGTATATCCTTCATGAAACGATTGATATGGACTATAGTCTTGGGGATAATAATACGCCATTTGTTCCCTGGTTGGCCGGGGATTAGTGTAGATTAAACCACAGTCTTTACATTTTACAACCCCAAATTCCCCTTCTTTATTATGGAGCCGGTCCCTCCCGACAAATAAAAGGTCAGTATTATCTTCTCCACACAAGGCACAATCCACATGTTCAAGCATAATTTGTGAATGCATTATATTCCCTTTATTAAAGCCTGTTTAAAAGTATTCCATAATATATGGGTTAAAATTCCTTATTGCCTTGATTTGTGCTTAAAAATTGGTTTCACAGCT
>QIDP01000012.1 GCA_003229375.1 Nitrospirota bacterium | reverse complement strand
GCCTTTATATCTCCTCTGGCAAAGATACTGGCAACAAAATTCAGGACATCTGTAGAGCAGATCTCACAGTAACCAAAGTTTTTTATCATTCTGCTTTTCACCACATCTATCTTCTCCTGGGTCTCCTTATCCACTACCCTTGATACCAGGCTGGTTAACTTTATGGTATCCTTCTGATCCTCGAATAACTTCAACTCCAATGCCTTGTGGAGGCGCTCATTGGTTGTAAAATCAAATGTCTTCCCTTCTACCGCCAGGGCGCCGATATAGTTCATTATCTCTCGCCGGAAGTCATCCTTTCTGCTATCCGGGATATCGATCTTCTCCTCGATAGATCTCATCAATCTCTCATCCGGCTCCTCATACTGACCTGTATACTTATTTTTGACCTTTTCCTTTTGTGTATATGCCTTTATGTTATCCACATAATTGGCGCACAGCTTCTTTATAGATTCCTCATCAGCGCTTATTGCCCTCTGTACCTCATTCTTTGTGATATCCTCATACTCCTCCTTTACCACTGCCAGCAGATCCTTGTATGTCTTCTTTTGTTCTTCATCAGAGATCAATGAGTGGTGTTCCAGACCATTTTCCAGTTCATTCAATACCATGAACGGATTTACACATCCTTCATGCACATCCGTTACCAGTGCATTAGATATCTTATCCTGTATATATCTCGGTGAGATACCTTCCATTCCCTCTCTCTTTGCCTCATACTTCAGCTCTTTGATATTATCCTCTGTGAAGCCTGGCAGGGTCTTTCCATTATAGAGTTTAAGTTTCTGAAGGAGTGTTAACTTTGCATCCTTGGGATCCTCTAACCTTGTAAGTACCGCCCACATTGCAGCCATTTCAATTGTATGCGGGGCTATGTGTTTGACTTTTATCCTATCCTGACCATAATCCTTCTTGTATATCCTTATCTCATCAGCAAGTTTAGTAACATAAGGGATATCGATCTTTACTGTCCTGTCCCTGAGCGCCTCCATATATTCGTTGTTCTGGAGTTTTTTGTACTCCGGTTCATTGGTATGCCCTATGATGACCTCATCTATATCTGTCTGGGCAAACTTCTTTGGTTTGATCTTGTGTTCCTGTGAGGCCCCCAGGAGATCATAGAGAAAGGCCACATCCAATTTCAGGACCTCTATAAACTCTATAAGGCCACGATTGGCTATATTGAACTCTCCATCAAAGTTGAATGCCCTTGGATCTGATTCAGAACCATATTCTGCTATTTTCCTGTAGTTTATATCCCCTGTCAGCTCGGTAGAATCCTGATTTTTCTCATCCTTTGGCTGAAATGTCCCTATACCGACGCGGTCCTTTTCAGATAGGATCAGTCGTCTGACCTTTACATGAAATATCACCTTTGCCCAGTCCCCTTTGTATCTCTTCATTAGCTCGCGATAGTTTTGCCTGCATGAAGGACAGAGATTCCCCTCTATAATTATTCTATCCTCATCCTTATGGCCCTTGGTGAGCTCCCTGATGACATCATTTCTTATATTCGGCGGGATCAGGTGGAGGGGGTCTTCGTGCATGGGACAGTCCATCCATTCAGATGTCCTGGAAGACCCTGCATGCTTGCCTTCGCCCTCATCCGGCATATTCCAGCTAAAGGTGTAAATGGCCCCTTCTTCAGTCCTTGAATATTCCTCTAGTCCCTTCTTTAACAACCTGACTATTGTGCTCTTGCATCCTCCCACAGGACCATGAAGCAGCAGAACCCTCTTTTCTGTTCCATATCTGTTGGCAGCAGACTTGAAGATGTTTGCCATCTTCATAAGGGGCCTATCCAGACCGAATATCGCATCATTGCCACCAAACCTCTCATCATTAAAAAATTTATACCTGGTAAATTTTTCCTTGTGCTCTATAAATTCCTCGGTACCATAAGACATGATCATGTCATAGACCCTCTGAAATGCAGACCTTGTCACTTTAGGGTTCTTCCTGACAATTTCTATATAGTCCTCAAGGTTCCCTTCCCAGTATTGCTCCTTAAAGAATTTTGCATCATGTTTCTCTCCAATCAAAGAGACAAAACTTTCTGTCCTCTTTTCCTCTTCTTCTGATGATACGATCTGCGATTTATTAGATGAAGTTGTCATTTGTTTCTCCTATGATAAAATGTTTATTTTGGAGTTCATTGTATCATAAAAATTCTGCATCCTTAGACATATTTTATTCCTACTTATAGTATAATATATTATATTTGTTTTTTTCAAGCTGTAAAGAACTTTTAACTTCCCGGATTATCATGTCCGCAATCAAGTTAAACCAATATTATTAAGGAGTTACAAAGGTTTTGTCTTAAGATGTAGCCCCGCAAATAAAAATTTATAATTATGTTTTATTTAAATATGGACATTTTTCCGGGTGAAGCAGAATTTTGCAGGTTGAGGAGAAAAGGGGGTATTATCCCGCTTTTTAGTCAGATACCTCTAAACCACGAAACCCCCGCAGCTCTTTTTGAAAGGCTCACCGCTGGTGAGGATATCTCCTTTCTCTTAGACAGTGGTAAAGGTGGGAGCAGGATCGCACGGTATTCTTTTATTGGATGTAATCCTGATTTGATATTTAAGAGCAAGGGAAATCTGATAGAGGTCATAACAGATAAGGAGAAAAAGAGCTATCAAGGGAATCCCATGAATATGTTATCAACGCTACTGAATGAGAATAATACTATAAAGATAGACTATCTTTCACATTTCTGGGGAGGAGGGGTAGGGTATATCAGTTATGATACCTGTCATCTATTTGAGGATTTACCAAGGACAACCGTGGACGATCTGAGTCTCCCGGATATCTTCTTTATCATTGTGGATGAGGTAATTGTAGTGGATCATTTAGAAGATACCATTAAGATAATCGTCTGCATAAGGGAAGGTGATAGCTATAAAAGGTGTGCAAGGCGCATTGAAGAGATAAGAGAGAGACTGATATCCAAAGTAGAAAACCATTCCTATGCCCGGGATGTTTCAGGAAGAGCAGCTATTCCTGATTCTATGGCAGTATCAATAGGTAAAGATGGATTGAGAGCAAATCTCACAAAAGATGACTTTATAAGGATGGTAAGAAGGGCAAAGGAGTATATAGCTGACGGCGATATCTATCAGACAAACCTCTCCCAGAGGCTGGAGATGGATTACAGCGGGGATCCCCTGAGATTATACAAGAAGTTAAGGGATATTAATCCCTCGCCATTTGCAGGTTTCTTGAGATTAAAAGATATATCTATAGTAAGTTCTTCCCCGGAGAGGCTGATTAAGGTGGATGGAGACCATATTGAGACCAGACCGATTGCCGGAACAAGGCCAAGAGGGAGAGACAGGATCGAGGATGAGCGTCTCTCAAAAGACCTCCTGCTGAACGAGAAAGAGAGGGCAGAGCATCTTATGTTAGTAGACCTGGAGAGGAATGATCTGGGGAGGATATGTCAATACGGGACGGTTGAGGTAGATGAGATGATGTCTTTAGAGGCATACTCCCATGTGTGGCATATTGTCTCTAACATACGTGGCAGATTGAGAAATTCTATAAATATTTTTGATATACTCCGCTCATGTTTCCCCGGGGGAACTATTACCGGTTGTCCCAAGGTAAGATGTATGGAGATCATCGATGAACTGGAACCAACACAAAGGGGAACCTATACAGGCTCTATGGGTTACATCGGCTATGCGGGTGATATAGATCTGAATATTCTCATCAGGACGATCCTCATCAAGGATGGAAAAGGATATATATCTGTGGGCGCAGGGATTGTCGCCGACTCTGATCCGGAGAGTGAGTATTTAGAGACTCTTAATAAGGCCAGGGGAATGATAGGTGCGATACAGAGTGTAAATGGTAGAAATTAGACTATCTTTACTACATCCTCCTCGTTATCAAGTCCGCTGTCCTTATTCCCGACTTTACTGTAGCTGCAGCGCTGTGGCCGGGATATGTGGTATCCCCCACCAGAAAGAGCTGCCGGGATGGTGAGATGTTGGAGAGACCGCTGAAGCCATACATATTTGCTCCCCCTTTTATCATACCCATCTTCCCATCCTCCCGCATTGTGAAACCCTGATAGGTCAAAGGATCAACATCTATTACACACTCGATATGATCGGATAAGAAGGGTATTACCTGCTCAAGATATTGTATCATCTCTTTTCCCTTCTCTTTTAATACACTTTTTATGTTACTACTCTTCATGATATCCGATGGAAGGAGGATAGAGGCTGTTATACATCTCTTCCCTTCCGGCGCCCTTGTCTTGTCCCATGCCGGATTCACAGATATAAATATGAGGTTGTCCCCATAAGGGGGGAGTTTATAATCCCTCATCATCAACACATGTTCTCTCATGGGTTCAGGGATCACCTTTTCATCCACACCTAAGAGTATAGAGAATGGGACCCATCCCTGTTGTAGATTCTTGATCATCCTTTTGTATCTTATCTTTGAAATACCTGTCCTCATAAGGTTAAATGTCGGGGTATTGGAAATAACTGTACGGGAAAATATCTCGATTGATATATCTTTATGCCTTGCCCTGACTCCGAATACACATCCCCCTTTTCTTGTTAATATCTCTTCAACCCTTGCTTTGTAAATAATCTCCCCTTTGGACTCCCTGATCGATTTTTCCATCTCATCTGCAATAAACTGAGCACCCCCACCTATGTAATATATTCCCCTCCTGGGTATCCCTGAAATGATTGCCAGAAAGGGGATAGGAGAATCAGCAGCACTCCTCTGTCCAAAGTACATGGTCTGCAAATCCATAAATCTTTCAAGCTCCAGTCCTTTATCCCATCCCCTCAGGTAGTTCTCAAGAAATCTATTGTTATTTACCAATGTATAAATGTTAAGAAAGAATTTTTTTATCTGATTAATCTTTGCTCTATTTTTCCCGTTATAAACAAAGGGATGTCTGGTTCCTCCGATTTCATATAATTTCTCCTCGATATGGTCTATCTCCTGATAGAAATTTTTAAGATATATAAGGTCTCCCGGAAACTCCCTTTTGATCTCCTCAAAGAATCTACTCCTCTCGGAGAAGAGATCAATACGATGGTTTGGAAGGACGATCTGCAACCCCGGATCGATCTTTCTTATGTTATCCCCTTTGAGCATGCCATCTATCATGCCCAGTTCAGAGAAAAGAGAGTAGAAGACCCCCCCTTCATCAAATCCCCAGAAGAGAGATGCTCCTATGTCAAAGAGATAGCCATTTTGTGGCAGGCTGCTGCAGTATCCACCTGGATGGTCGCTTTGTTCTAAGACTACAACCTTAAATCCACGTTTGGCAAGCAGTGAAGCTGTTGTCAGACCACCGATACCGGCACCGATGACAATGACATCATAATCAATTACGGTTTGAAATTTGAAATTTGAAATTTGTGTTATCATATCGCAGCTATACTATCAGATGATTGTATAATCTGATAACCAACTGTGTTCTGAATCTTTTTGTTCCACTTGTCAAAGTCGTACCAAACAAATCCGATAATTCTTTCGCTAGTTTGTAAACCTCTAATTCGTAAACTCTTTTCATTGTTTTCTAATTTCCAATTTCAAATTTCAGTGTTCTGTGAACGCTTACGAAAATCTATATATCTTCATACCTCACCGGAGAGCATCTCTTCTCTCTGATTTCCTTAATCAGATCATCTTCTGTCGCTATATCTCCTTTAAAAGATGTGAGGTAATGTCCTATGGGGAGGGGTCTATGTGCATCACTTCCGCCTGTACCTGCAATATCCATGATCTTCCTTGCCCTCTCAGCATTCTCAGTATCAGAAGGGCTATGATGCGGGTTTAATACCTCTATTCCATCCAGATCAAGATCATATAGGTGATCACCTATACCCAGGATATGTCTGTAAGGATGTGCTGCTATTATAATCCCACCATTATCGTGGACCCTGTGGATGATTTCGGTAGAGGGTAATTCTTCATCAATGGTCTCGTAGAATCCAAAGGCAAGAAAATCACCATCGATAGAACCATCTATTCTATGTCCCCTTATCTCCTGTCCCCTGAGAACCATAAGTTCCTCGACCCCTGCCTCCTTTTTTAATTCCTCTATCTCATCCTTGGCCCAGACATGGTTATGTTCTATTATGACTATACCATCCAGCTTAAGCTCCTGTGCCCTTTTTAGCATCTCCACCGGATCAAGGATGCTGCACGTGGAATATTTATTTGTATGAATATGAAGATCAATCACCATTTTATATTGTACCTTCTAACTTCAATATATTTTCATCCTTCCATTTATACGAAGTGCATTAAGCCGTATGAAACCATTTGCCGCCTTTGGGTCATAAACATCATCATCTTCAAAGGTAGCTAATTCTTTGCTGTAAAGAGATTTATCAGATTTTCTTCCTACAACTATACAGTTTCCCTTGTATAGCTTAAGTTTCACATTACCTGAAATATTACTCTGGGATTCGTCAATGGTCTTCTGGAGTAGTTCCCGCTCAGGTGAGTACCAGAACCCGTTATATATCAGACTGGCATACTGAGGTATAAGAGAGTCCCTAAGGTGCATCACTTCACGATCCATTGTTATCGATTCTACGGCACGATGGGCAATATGGAGTATTGTCCCTCCGGGTGTCTCATATACGCCTCTCGATTTCATACCGACAAGGCGGTTTTCTACCATATCTATACGACCTATACCATTATCCCCTCCAACCTTGTTCAGCCTTGAAAGGATGTCATCAGGTGGAAGTTTCTCACCATTAACAGACACAGGGTCTCCTCCTTCATATCCTATCTCTATATATGTGGGTCTATCAGGGGCATCCTCCGGGGAGACGGTAAGGACAAACATATCCTCAGGCGGTTCTACCCAGGGGTCTTCCAGAAGACCACCTTCAAAGCTGATATGAAACAGGTTACGATCAGAGCTGTAAGGTTTTTTTCTTGTTACAGGTACAGAGATACCATGCTTTTTTGCATACTCTATAAGGGCCTTCCTCGATTTTAAATCCCATTCCCTCCATGGCGCAATAACCTTTATATCCGGTTTAAATGCATAATAGGTTAACTCAAATCTTACCTGATCATTCCCCTTGCCTGTGGCACCATGTGAGACGGCATCCGCACCCTCTTTATTTGCGATACTGATCTGCTCCTTTGCAATAAGGGGCCGGGCAATAGACGTGCCTAAGAGGTAACCACCTTCGTATACAGAATTTGCCCGCAGCATCGGGAATATAAAGTCCCTTGTAAATTCCCCTTTCAGATCCTTGATATAGACCTTATCAGCCCCTGTACTTAAGGCCTTCTCCCTCAGCGGTTCGATCTCCTCCCCCTGCCCTATATCTGCTATGAAGGCGATGACCTCGCAGTCATATCTCTCCTTCAACCATTTTATGATTACAGATGTATCCAGCCCACCCGAATAGGCAAGGACTATTTTTTTGACATTATCATCCATTATTTTACCTTCCAATCAACATCTCCAATATTGCCTTTTGAACATGAAGTCTGTTCTCTGTCTGATTAAAGACAATAGACCTTTCACTGTCTATCACCTCTGAGGTGATCTCCTCTCCCCTGTGGGCAGGGAGACAGTGCATTATAAGTACACTCTTCTTAGCCCTTTTAATCAAATCGAGATTTACCTGAAAATCCTTGAAGACCTCCCATCTCTTCTCGCTCTCCTCCTCTTTTCCCATGCTTACCCAGACATCTGTATATATAATATCAGCATCCTTTACACATCTGTAAGGGTCTTCCATGATCTCTACCCCGCTTCCATTATCCTTTGCCATAAGCAGGGCCTTCTCCACTATCTTTTTATTCGGCTGATATCCTTGAGGAGAAGCTATATATATATCCATGCCCATCTTTGATGCGCCGAGGAGCCATGAATTTGCTACATTGTTCCCATCTCCGACATAGGCTATCTTTACCCCTTTGATATCTCCTAACCTCTCTCTGATTGTGTAGATATCCGAGAGTATCTGACATGGGTGAAGGAGATCTGTCAATCCATTAATAACCGGGATATCAGCACTTACAGCGAGTTTTTCTGCCTCCTCATGTGCAAAAGTCCTGATGAGAATACCATCAAGATATTGAGAGAAGACCTTTGCAGTATCGGCTATGCTCTCACCCCTCTCCCACTGGAGATCACCGGAACTCAGATAGATGGCATTCCCGCCTAACTGATACATTCCTACCTCAAAGGATATCCTCGTCCTTGTGGACGTCTTCTTGAAGATCATCCCCAGTATCTTACCCTTTAGAGGTTGATAGGTTGTTCCTTTTTCCCGGACCTGTTTCAGATGATCTGCCTTCTGAAAGATTTCCTCTATATCATCCCTCTTTAGATCATATATCGTCAACAGATCTTTATTCATGGTAAGTTCCTTTAAAAATAAGTGCCTAAAGTGATCTAAAGTTTGAAGTGCCTAAAGTTAAGGAATTATTTTTTTGTTAAAATTTTTAATACCTTTAACTTTAGCTCACTTTAGGCACTTTCCCCCTAAATATCTCATCAAGTATATCTATCAACTGATCTACTTCCCTCTCACCGATTATTAAAGGCGGTAAAAACCTCAGGACATTCTCCATTGTGCAGTTGATAAGGAATCCCTTTTCCATACAGGTGATTGTTATATCCTTTCCGGGAAAATCGAGCTCCAACCCGATCATAAGCCCCTTTCCCCTGATATCCAGGATAAACGGGTATCTCTCTTTGAGTCCTGTCAATCTTTTAATAAAGTATGCCCCGACCTGCTTGCAATTGGAAATAATCCCCTCTTCCATGATCGCCTTTAATGCTGCTATGCCTGCACTACATGCAAGGGGATTACCACCAAATGTGGCAGCATGTGTCCCGGGTATAAATGATTTAATAATATTCCCTTTTGCTAACATGGCTCCGATGGCAACCCCGCCACCAAGTGACTTTGCCAATGTCATGATATCCGGTATTGCACCGTAGTTTTCGTATGCAAATAGTTCCCCTGTCCTGCCAATACCTGTCTGGACCTCATCAAATATAAGTAAAAGATTATGGGCATCACATATCTCCCTTAATCCCTTCAAATACCCTTCCGCAGGCAGATTCACACCCCCCTCGCCCTGAATCGGTTCAACCATTACCGCACATGTATTTTTTGTTAATGCCGCCTCTACTGCTGATAAATCATTAAATGGCACATACTTGAATCCCGGCACAAGGGGTTCGAATCCCTTGTGAAATTTTTCCTGTCCTGTAGCCGTAATCGTTGCCATGGTCCTCCCGTGAAAGGAGTTGGTCATTGTTATTATCTCGTATCTATCTCCTTTGCCCCGGTCATTGTAATATCTCCTCGTCAGTTTTATAGCTGCCTCATTTGCCTCAGCACCGCTGTTACAGAAAAATACCTTGTCTGCAAAGGAGTTCTCCACTAACATCCTTGCCAGTTCTGTCTGCTGAGGAATATGGTAAAGGTTGGAGACATGAATCAGTTCCCCTGCCTGTCTCCTGATTGCCTCAATGATCCGTGGATGAGAGTGTCCCAGGTTATTGACCGCCAGACCGCTGACAAAGTCACAGTACTTCTTCCCCTCTGAATCCCATACCATGCACCCTTCTCCTCTGACAAGTGCTATAGGATATCTGGCATAGGTAGCGGCAATATATCTATCTGTAAGTACAATAAAGTCTTTTGTCATTTTAAAGATAAAAAAATAATGTAACTACTACAGGTTGTTTAGACTGTAGGACTGTAGTCTGTTAGGACTGCGCAAAGAACGAATCAAGGCTCCCAACCGCTCTGAGCTTTGTATGATCTCGCATATTTCTTCCTCACTATCCACCTAAATACCTACAGACTAAATACCTATAGACTATCCACCCGAGTAGTTACTAAATTAGTTTATTAGGAGATGTGTTATCCTCATTTACTCATTTAATACTATCAATTACAATAAAGGATGTCAATTTTCTATTTCCAAAATTCTGAGGAATTATTTGATTTTAAATATCTATTATGATAGAGTTTGAATATATAAGAGGGGTATTTTCAGAGGAAAGATATTATGGGTAGAATAGTCGTTCCTATCGAGATAATGAACATTGTTGACAAAAAAAGTAGGATTGAGTGTGATATTCTGGTAGATACGGGGGCAAGTGCCCTTGTATTGCCAAAGGCATGGAAAAGGAAATTAGGGGAGATCGAAACTATAGGAACAGTAGAGATGGAGACCGCTGATCAGAGACTTGTGTCAGGTGAGGTATGTGGACCTGTTAAGATACAGATTGAGGGTTTCAGGCCGATATTTAACGAGGTTGTATTCCTGGATATGGAACCCAAGGAAGGAATCTTTGAACCTTTATTGGGTTCCATTATCCTTGAGCAGGCTCAAGCAGCAGTCGATATGGTAGGCCATCGTTTGATACACGTCAAGGCGTTA
Organism: Nitrospirota bacterium; assembly: GCA_003229375.1. Lineage (GTDB taxonomy): Bacteria > Nitrospinota > Nitrospinia > SZUA-224 > SZUA-224 > SZUA-224. The sequence goes on along the minus strand of QIDP01000012.1, from coordinate 22,035 downwards.
GATTTGAAGTAAAGTTCACCATGGATATTCACCCTTAGATAATTAATTGACATTTTTTCCATTATTACTTCCTCTCCCCTTGGGGGAGAGGATTGAGGTGAGGGGAGCAGATTATGATAGATATAGATGATCAGGAAGCTATAAGAAAGATAGACACATCTAATATGATTAATCACCTGATTGGCTTTACACAGCAGTGCAGGGATGCTGTTGATCTGGGTAAAGGGTTTGAGGATCCATGGGGTGATAAGGGATTACAGAAGATTGTAATAGCAGGTATGGGCGGATCTGCTATTGGTGGAGATATCCTGAGATCATATCTTGGCAATAGAATAGATTTGCCAATATATGTGAATCGTGATTATACACTTCCCGGATTTGTAGATAAGTATACCCTTCTCTTTGTTGTGAGCTATTCCGGAAATACAGAGGAGACCTTGAGTTCCTTTGAGCAGGGCCGTAAGATGGGAGCGCGGATAGTCACAATTACAAGTGGCGGGATAATAGAGGATGTGGCACTAAGGGAAGATATACCTATTATCAGGATACCAAAAGGTTTACCTCCGAGGGCAAGTCTTGGTTATCTCTTTTTCCCGCTACTGATTGTGCTGGAAAGGTTAGGGCTAATAGATGAACAGGATGATGCTATATCAGAGACTATAACGTTGCTCCGGGAACTTGGTGACAGCTACCGTATAGAGGTTGATATCTCTGCCAATAAGGCAAAGGATATGGCTGTCAATATATATGGGAAACTGCCTATTATATATGGGGTACACGGTTATACCGACGCGGCAGCCCTGAGGTGGAAGGGACAGTTCAATGAAAACAGTAAGACCTTTGCATCCTGCAATATACTCCCGGAGCTTGATCATAATGAGGTGGTTGGTTGGAAGGCCCTTTCTCATCTTACAAAGGATTTTTTTGTAATCTTTTTACGATGTAAAGACGATATAGATCGACTCAAAATGCGGATAGATATTACAAAGTCACTTATATCAGGGGATGTTAGTGATGTCTCTGAGATATGGTCTGAAGGCAATTCCAGGCTGGCGAGGATATTCTCCCTTATCTGTCTTGGTGACTTTACCAGTTATTATCTGGCAATATTAAATAATATCGATCCCACACCTGTAAAGGTCATAGATCGTTTGAAGAAGGAATTGGCGCAATAGACTATCTGTAATAGCTCAGATTTGGCCGATCCGATTGAGCAAAACCCCGGGACTAAATATCAAATATCAAAATATACATTTTAAAAGTAAATTGATATGCAAAAATATCTTAAATCAATTGTTAATATCTGTTACAGATAATGAAGATTTACTTTTTAATTTGTTTAATTTTGATATTTGATAGCTGGATGGGGTGAAAAAAAGGATATAAAAAAAAGATAACCTGAAGATGGGATGCGAACTGAGGAGATCAGGGTAGATAAAAAAAATTATGTCTCAATCAAATATCAGAAATTTTTCTATAATAGCTCATATTGACCACGGGAAATCTACCCTTGCTGACAGGATGTTAGAGTTTACCGGTGCAGTGAATGAGAGGGAGATGAGAGATCAGGTTCTTGATCAGATGCCTATCGAGAGGGAGAGGGGGATTACCATCAAGGCACAGACTGTCAGGCTCGGATACAGGGGGCGAGACGGCGGGGACTACATTCTCAACCTTATTGACACGCCCGGACATGTGGATTTTTCCTATGAGGTCTCACGGAGCCTTGCCGCCTGTGAAGGCGTGCTCCTTGTGATAGACGCAGCACAGGGTGTCGAGGCACAGACCGTAGCCAATATCAATCTGGCAATGGAGCACAATCTTAAGATCATACCGATAATAAATAAGATAGATCTTCCCAGTGCCGATCCTGAAGGTGTAAAGGCTCAGCTCGAGGATATCCTGAGTATAGATTCATCAGGAGCGATACTGGCGAGTGCCAAGGAGGGTACAGGCACACTTGATATACTTGAGGCAATAGTATCAGAAATCCCCCCTCCTAAGGGGAAACCTGATGCCCCATTGAAGGCGCTTATTTTTGATTCATGGTATGATTCTTATCGTGGGATTATTGTCCTGGTAAGGGTGTTTGATGGAAAAATTAAAGCCGGTATGGGTATCAGAATGATGTCTACCGGGAGATCCTATGAGGTAAGTGAGGTAGGTATCTTTACCCCGGATGCAGAGGCAGCAGATATACTGACAACCGGTGATGTCGGTTATGTCATTGCAGGCATTAAGAAGATGGGGGATACGAGGATAGGGGATACTATCACAGATTCAGTCAATCCAACCCCATCGCCATTACCCGGGTACAGAGAGGTAAAGCCTATGGTATTCAGCGGACTCTATCCGGTTGATAGTGTCCAATATGAACTCTTACGGGATGCGCTGGAGAAGCTCCATCTGAATGATTCATCATTTGTCTATGAACCTGAGACATCCATGGCACTCGGTTTTGGTTTCAGGTGTGGATTTCTCGGACTCCTTCATATGGATATCATAAGGGAACGTCTGGAGAGAGAATTCAATCTCATGCTGATTACTACTGCGCCAACGGTGGTATACAGGGTAATAGGTGTAAAGGGTAATGAGATATATGTGGATAATCCCTCCAAGCTTCCCCTTCCTAATGAGATATCCAGGATAGAGGAACCTTTTATTAAGGCCACAATAATGGTACCCAATGAGTATGTTGGAGCGATTTTTAAACTGGCTCAGGAAAAGAGAGGTGTTCAAAAAGGGATGGAATACCTGAGTGATGGCAGGGTCATGATAATCTACGAGATCCCCTTTAATGAGGTATTACTCGATTTCTATGACAAGTTAAAATCCATGTCAAGGGGATATGCTTCCTTTGACTATGAATATCTCGATTATAGAGAATCGAAAATGGTAAAATTGGACATCCTTCTCAATGGAGAGCCTGTGGATGCCCTATCTACTATAGTCCACAAGGATAAGGCATATTATCAGGGACGGGAACTGACAAGGCGTATACGTGAGATTATTCATAGACAGATGTTTGAGGTGGTTATTCAGGCATCGATAGGAAGTAAGGTAATTGCAAAGCAGGGCATCAAAGCGCTCAGGAAGAGTGTGACAGCCAAGTGTTATGGTGGTGATATTACAAGGAAGAGAAAGCTCTTAGAGAAACAGAAAGAGGGAAAGAAGAGGATGAAACAGATAGGGAAAATATCTATACCACAGGAGGCATTTATGGCAATCCTAAAGATAGAGTAAGGAGTGACGCCTCTTGTGGCGTCAATGACAGCGCAAGCGCTGTCATTCCGGAAACGAAGGATATTTTCAGGTGAAATGAACAATTCGAAATTCGAAATTTTTAAGAGGGTTTTTTTATGAACAAAAAGGGGAAAGATACAGAAGATACAAAAAATGGCGTTGGTGACAAGAAGAAAAAGAAGTCAGGGGTCAGGGAATATACCGAGGCAATAGTTATTGCCATTATCCTTGCCCTTTTTATAAGAACCTTTGTTGTACAGGCATTTAAGATACCATCCGGTTCAATGGAGAATACCCTCCTTGTAGGGGATCATATCCTTGTCAATAAGTTTATATATGGAATCAAGATTCCGAATGAAATCCCCTTTACACACATAAAGCTATTTAACGATATTAAATTCTTTCCCCACTATCCTAAAAGAGGGGATATTATTGTCTTCAGATTCCCCGGGGATAAGAGTCGTGACTTTATAAAGCGTGTCATAGGTTTACCAGGAGAACGTTTAGAGATAATGGACCAGAAGGTATATATAAATGGGGAACTCCTGAAAGACCCCTATGTTATTCATAAAGACCCCAATCCCTATGGTCATTCCTCACCAAGGGATTACTATGGCCCTGTGACCATACCGGAAGGGAATCTCTTTGTGATGGGTGATAACCGTGAGAATAGTCAGGATAGCCGTTATTGGGGATTCCTGGATATAAGGGAAATCAAGGGAAAGGCATTTATTATATACTGGTCATGGGATAAGGATAGGTTTGCCGTAAGGTGGGATAGATTTTCAAAATTATTGCATTGAAAAGTTGCACTTTTCATTTTTGGTATCCGTTCACAGTTCACGGTTTACAGTTTTTTCAATTTCCTTTTACTTTCTGTTTTCAGTAACTGTAAACCGTGAACTGTGAACTATTACTCATTTTTCATTGAGCATGGCTGTCTATCCTCTGTTGTTTCTTCCATTGCCTCAACGATAAAGTTTTCTTCGCCTTTTTCATCCTTTACTGACAGGTCTATTATCTGTTCCTTCTTTACAGTCTGTCCGTCACGATCTTTGATAGTCCTTACCAGGGGGCAATATGGGTCATTTGGATTCAATTCGTGAACTACCCCAATGTGGCCTGATTTGAGCCTGACAAAAGCCCCTACCATATATATCCCTACGAGACCTATGAACCGTTTCAGGATGATTGGTTCAAAGTCTAGCCCTGACGATTCTTTTAAAATATTGATCGTATCTTTTAAAGAGAGCTCTCTCCGATAAGACCTGATACTGCGTAACGCATCGTAGACATCTGCGATGGTCACAATCATGCTGCATAGGTTGAGCTTTCTCTTGCGGGGCAGTTCCGGATACCCCCCTCCTGAGAATTTGATATGGTGTTCATAGGCAACAATCGTAGCAAGATCAATGATCTCTTTGTTCTTTATCAAAATCTTTGCCCCGTTTACTGAATGACTCTTGATAATCTCAAATTCCTCATTGGTCAGCTTGCCGGGTTTATTTATGATCTCAGACGGGATAGACTCTTTTCCTACATCATGTAAGAGGCCTGCCAGACCAAAATCAGATACGACATCCTTGGGAAGGCCAAGGCTTTGTCCTATGATCATGGCAAGGGTGCTTACATTGGTTGCATGTGTAAAGGTGTATTCATCATAACTTTTAAAGGTAGTAACAGCAAGCAGGGGGGATCTCTTTTCGCACAAAAAGTTACACAATCTGTAGACCATTTCATGGACACCCTTATAATTGATCTTATGCTGTTTACGAATATCCGGTATGATCTCTTTTAAAATATCTATTCCGCTTTCGATGATCTCTGTAGCATCAGAATAGCCTTCTATATCACTTAATAAAGAGGTACTTAGTTTTTTCAAGTCGATATGATCAGAACCCTTGTAGTGTAAAACTCTCTCAGCACCATCCATTGCAGCCGCATCTTTGGGATCAGTAGCAAGGGCCTCTATGAGAGACATCACTTCCTTTGCATTGACTCCTGCCTTGAAGTTTATTTTTTCAATACCCCAGTTTTTCAGTTCAGATTTTAGTTGTCCAAATCCATCACCATACTTGCTGAGTCTCTTACCATCTATGATAAACTGATCCTCAACAAGTGAGAGAGAGACAGTATTTCCTTTACTAAGTCTTCTATCAAGGAAACTGAGAAGGATTTTGATAGATCTTTGTAAAATGGGATGAGAGGTTGGATATAGATGTTTTTGTGAAACGGCCGCGCTGAGAAAATTTAAGAGGTTAGATATATCTTCTTCTCCGATATTTAGTGCAGGCTCAGGAAGTTTGTCGTGTTCCTCTTTTTGTAATGTTTCGTTATTCATAACTATAGAAAGCAAAAATCAAAGATAAAAAATTAAAAATACATATAAAAATATAAAAATTATCTCTTGCATTTCAAAGTGAGTATACTGGAGACTTATTTGATTATTACAAAAGCAAATCTATTAACTCGCTTTTTGAACTCATCTTTGAATTTTGATCTGTCAATTTGCATTTTGATTTTTTATTTTTGCATTTATAATTCTATATAATTTTACATGTTGAATTGAAGTTTAGCTATATCTTATGATAGCTAAACTGTTATGTCCTCTATGTCCTCTATTAATGATATGTCGGATTGAAGCGAATCCTCATCAGTTGTTTTCATTTGTTTCAAAAGTGTCCGGCAAAGTATTTTCATCTCAGGATTTTTATCCTTCAAACCGACAGCTAATATCCTTTGTGCCTCTTTGGTTCCAATAGTGCCAAGAGACCTGGCAGCTATGAGTCTGAGTTCTTCTTTCTTTTTATAAAAAAACCAGCTTTTTTGGTTAAAGACCTTTTTAAGATATGGGATCGCCTTTGAATAGCCAGGGGTTGCACATGTCTTTATAACCTCTTTAAAAAATTCTCTCCCTTTCCCATACATGAAAGGATCTTGTAATATCCGAAGAAGGAGGGACAGCGATTTCTCATTACGATTTTCCCCGAGCGCTCTTAGGGCAGAGATCCTGACCTCTTCTGATTCATCTCTCAATCCTTCCTTGACAATGGCAAAGATATCATCTGTCCATACATTGGGAGATATTTCCAATAATGCCTTCTTGACATCGGGTTCTTTTGATGGGTAATTTTCCAGAATAAACTCCGGCCGTGATGGCCCCCATATCCTTCCCAGGAGATAGATTAAAAATGGATCAATCCTTGCCCATTTCTTTTCGATATAAGCCTCTAAGTGTGGTATAGCCTTTGTATAGAACCGCTCAATCATACCTATGATTGGCTGGTAAAGGCTATACTCTTCGAGATTTTCTAGAATATCTAGTAATACGGGCACTGTCTGTACCCCAAAGGAAGGGATGATATCAAGATATATTGATCGTTCCTCTTCCTCTGTCTTGGTGTATGCAAAGATCAACCCCTTAAAATTCGGATTTTTTACTATCCTCTGAGCAAGTCCTCTAAATTCATTTGAGCAAGGGATATCAATATCTGCTTCAGTGCCGTATTGCTCCACAAGAGGCATCACCTTTTTAAGGGTATTGAGCTCCCCATTTTTTATATTAGAGATCAGGTTCTGTTCTAACTCATCTATCAGGAATCGGTCAGCGACAGGGTCTTTACTATTAATAAGGGTCTCTGAAATAATAACCTCCCTGGCAGTTCGTATATTTTCTGGTTCAATAGTCGTTTTGTATCTTTCAAATATCTTCTCCTCCTCCGGGGAAAACAATTTTTGAGTGGCTATTGACTGCATCTGTTCAAGGGACCTTTGATAAGAATCAGACATAAATTTTTCATCTCCTGAGGATTCGAGGAGAAGATTTAAGGACTTGCTAAGGGTTGCGATATCTTCCCATTTGGCCATTGCCGGGGAACTAACCTTACTTTTTAAGATAGAAAGTATCCTTTCCCTCTTTGCGGCCTGAGGTGTTATACGATTATAGACCTCTATTTTATCTTCATCGCTGATAGATTTGTCCATTAAAAGGGTAGCAAGAATTTCACTTATTGCATTGGGAGAGAGTTTTGATTCGATGCTACTGACAAATTCTTTGTTTTCATTTAGAGATATAATCTTTGACAAAAAGACCTGATTTCTGATAGTTGGTTTAATATCGGTCAGGACCTTTGCTATATTGTCTGTTATTTTATCCTTTGCCTCTTCAGGTTGTTGAGTGGTTGCCTGCCCGATTCGTGTTACAGCCTTCGCAATTGCCTCTCCCTTCTCCTCGTCCTTTGTCTCTTCGGTATCTTTTGTATTTATGGTTTTGTTAATAATGCCCTGTAACAGATGAAAATTTTGGGCCTGTTTTGCTATGGCTTTCTTGGCATCACCTGCTATATGTACCCCGTCATGGAGGAGAAAATCCTTAAAAAGATTATCCCATCGGCCATTTTCTTCCAGTTCGCCCTGATAGGATAAACTTGCCTCCTTTTCGACCAATTTTTTGTAATCAATAGAAAAAGCAGAGGCATATTTCAGCCCCTTTGATAAAAGTATTTCTTCTATTTTGCCACTCTTTTCAAATTTGTTTGGATCAGCAGCTATGGTTGTCATAAACTCCTTGAGTTCGTTTAGAGTGAGACCTTTTCGGAACAGGAGTTTGCAAATATTCCTCCGGTCTAAAAAGTTAATAAAGGATTGTTGAGATGACTTTAATTCTTTGATAATTTTTTCACCAATGTAGATCCTGTTAGGGGCAATGGCAACAGCAAGATTGTCAGAATCCATAAGGAAAGACTCAATAAACCTGAACAGCTTGACAATAGGGGTATCGAGTGAGGGATGACCGGCTGGATACATACTGAACTGCCTGAATGTGATGTTGAATGCCTTGATTATATCGTTTGCAATCTTGTCTGAATAAAATTCTCTGCCCAACGCTTTATTTTTATTCTCAAGCTTTTCAGTTGATTGCATGACAGATATTTTGTAAACGTTAACGGTTATCAGTTTACAGTTATCAGTTTTTTCAATTTCCTTCTACTTTCTGTTTTCATCAACTGTTAACTGTAAACCGTGAACTGTGAACGGTTACGATATTTTTTAGTCAAATTGCCATCATCAGAGGCACTGGCTTATTTATTAAATGCCTAAAGAAAGTTAATGGAATATAATCTTTAGTTCACTTTAGACACTTATAAATATCGTATAAACCCCCTGTATTGTCAAGCATATAAAATTTTATTAATTAAAAATGCCTTGACTTTTGTTTTTTCCTACAATATTATATAGTATAATAGAATATTCATATATAAATATATAAGAAATATCTAATATGTCAGTAGTGCCTAAAGTTAATGTCAACCGTTCACGGTTTACAGTTAATGGAATATAATCTTTTGACTTTAAGCACGTTGGGGCATTTAATTAAAAAAGGAATCAACTGTATGATTAGAAAGGGAGAAAAAAGGAAGAAAAGATATGGTTTTCTTATTGATCTTCGACGATGCATCGGTTGTCATACATGCTCAGTCTCCTGCAAGGCTGAGAATGGTGTTCCTCTTAAGGTCTTTCGCTCATGGGTAAAGATAATAGAAAAAGGTAAATATCCCAATGTAAGCAGATCATTTCTCCCCTCACTCTGTAATAACTGTGATAGCCCTATCTGTCTGAAAAACTGTCCGGTTAAGGCAACATGGCAGCGTAATGACGGCATTGTTATGATTGATGAACATCGCTGTATAGGCTGCAAGTATTGTATGGCCTCATGTCCTTACGATGTAAGGCATATAAATCCGCTGAAAAAATATGTACAGAAATGCTACTGGTGCTATCACAGGGTAGATAAAGAACTGGTACCTGCTTGTGTAGAGGTATGTATAGGGAGAGCCAGGATATTCGGGGATATCAACGATCCGAATAGCGAGATTGCCCAGCTTATTGCTACAAATCCTGTACAGGTCCTTAAACCGGAGCTGGCTACAGAGCCCAGGGTCTATTACATTGGTTTAGATCTAGATGTCATGGATCCTATGAAGGGTTGGAAAGGTTGGAGACATGATGATGGTGGAGAGTGATAGATGGATGTCCAAATAATCTATAATATACCGCATGAGAGACCGCTTGGGTATCTTATAGCGACTTACTTTTATTTAACCGGTCTGAGCGCTGGTTCATTTGTTGTCTCGGTTATAGCCACAATCGGTGGAAAGGTTGAATATAAACCTTTAGGAAAGATCGGCGCCGTCCTTGCGCCTATTCTGCTTATATTTGCCCCTATAAATCTGATTCTTGACCTGGAGAGGCCTTTAAGATTCTGGCACCTCTTTGTATACCTCAATTTTACCTCTCCTATTACGTATGGAACCTTTCTTTTGACAGCTTATCCTCTCTCGGGTCTTATATATGCATGGTTTGTATTTAAAGGCCCTCAGAAAATGGCCAATTTTTTTGGAATACTGGGTATCCCCCTTGCGATCTGTACTCATGGATATACAGGTTTTATTCTTGCATTGGGTAAGGGACGTGCCCTGTGGAGTACAGCCCTGATGCCTTCGTTATTTATTGTATCAGCAATGGTATCAGGTATTGCCCTCCTTATACTCATTGCCTCCATAAGAAACAGATTCTTTTTAAAGAACCCGGAAGAGAGGGAAAAGGATAAGGGACTGATAACGGGCCTGGGTAAGTTTATGGGTGGAATTATAATAATGGATCTCTTTATGGTCTTCAATGCGATTCTGGTTCTTTTAACGTCGACCAAAGAGGCCTATGAGGTTGTAAAGCTTATGCTTTTCGGTAGTTTCAGTCTCGAATTTCTGTGGATAGAGATATTTTTAGGAGGTATTGTCCCTCTCTTTCTTGTGTTTAACAAAAAAACATCTAAAAGCCTAACATGGGTTACTATTGCATCGATACTAACCCTTATAGGGGTCTATTCAATGAGAGTCGTGGTGGTTATTGCGGGGCAGAGTGTACCGTTACATTAAGAGTTCGCTCCCAAATAAGTTCGCAGTTTTTGTGCTCGGGAGAGGTAAGCCAGTAGTTACCTAACAGGAGTAAATATCAAATATCAAAATAAACATTTTAAAAGTAAATTATAGACAAGCATATTTTTAATCAACTTTCATGTGGCTTTAAAAGACTAAAGAAATATTCAAAAATATATTTACTTTTTAAATGTTTATTTTGATATTTGATATTTTATGAAGGAGTAAGCGATATGTCAAGTATTAGTCGAAGAAGGTTTTTAAAGATTGGCGCTGCTTCTGCTTCAATCCTTGCTGCAGGAAGCTATTCAGGGCTATTTTCAGAGGCCCTGGAGCTAACTATGGGGGGGGGGCAGGTATCCAGGACAACCGGTAAATTCCGTAAGGCGATTCCAAGTACATGTCTGCTCTGTTATGCCAGATGTGGAATCTATGGCTATGTGGAGAATGGATTGCTGATGAAGATAGGTGGTAATCCGGAACATCCGAACAGCCGTGGCAGGATGTGTGCAAAGGGACAGGCAGGTATTAATCTCCTCTATAACCCTGACAGGATCCTCTATCCCTTAAAGAGGGCCGGCGCACGTGGAGAGGGCAAATGGAAGAGGATCTCCTGGGACGAGGCATTTAACGAGATAGCTTCGAGGCTTAAATTACTCATGGAAAAAGGACATCCCGAGGAATTTATATTTCAGAGTACCAGGGATATAACGACACAGGATTTTGCAAGGAGATTCTTAAATGCCTATGGAACCCCCAATGGCCTTGTTAATACCGATTTAGGGAAACAGAACAAGAGGATAGCCCAGGAACTCACATGGGGGGCCGGGATAGAGGTCAATGATGTTGCCAGAACTCACTATATGTTGAATTTTGGTTCTAATCCCTATGAGGCGCATCTTCTGCGTACAAGTTTTGCCCAGAGGATACAGGAGGGAAGGATAACCAGGGTGGTTGGGGAAAGGGTGCATCATGCTGCCAAGCTGGTTACCTTTGATGTCCGTGTTTCCCAGACAGCAGGTAAGAGTGATGAGTGGTTTCCCATTAAATCCGGTACAGATGGTTTAGTTATACTGGCCATGGCAAATGTGATTATGAAGAGGGGATTATATGACAGGGAGTTTATTGAGAAATGGACAAATGTCTCTGTTAAGGAGTTAATCAAATCCCTTTCCCAGTATACCCCTGAAATGGCAGAGATGATAAGTGGTGTGCCTGCTGAGGAGATACTGAGGATTGCAGAGGAGTTTGCATCGAGTAATTCAGCTACTACGATTTCAACAGGAGGACTAACAAAACATTATAATGGGACATATAATGAGAGATGTATCCTGCTTCTTAATGCGATAACAGGTAATATTGATGTGGAAGGAGGATTTTGTCTGCCCCGTACCTATCAACTGAATGAACCATTTCCAACACCTCCATTACCATCAATCAAGAGCGAACTTATACATCCCGGGGATTACCCGCTTGCCCCTCATGAGATTCCATATGCTGTTTTACCGATGATCAAGGCCGGGAGACAGAAGGCCGGTATCTATATGACCTATCAGCATAATCCTGTTTATGCCGGGCCGGATTGTTCTCAGACAGAAGAGATACTGAAAGACGAATCTATTATTCCCTACTATGTTGCCATTGATTCAAGCATGACAGAGAGCACAATTTTTGCTGATATTGTTCTTCCAGAGGCGATCTATCTGGAGAGATGGGAGCTTGAGTCTCCACCTGCCTTTGAAATGGTACCTTTCATCAGTATACGACAACCTGTGGTAAAACCACTAGGCGAAGTGAAATCCTTTATGGAGATATGTATTGAACTGGCAAAAAGGATTGGTGGAGGAATGGAGAAGTACTTTGACTTTGCTACACCCGAGGACTATCTGGATGCCGCCATATCAAAGATTGATAAATTGGTAGATGTCGGCGGGCTCTATTATCTTATGGAAAAAGGTGTTTGGTGTGATAAGGATGAGAAACCTGTATATAGATCTTACGAGAAAAATGGTTTTAATACCCCTTCAGGTAAATTTGAGATATATTCGGAGAGGATGAAGGCACATGGATTCGATCCTATGCCGGCATATGTGGCGATTCCAGAGCATAAGGATATAATAAAGGGAGAATTGATCCTCACCACTTTTCAGTGGAATGTCTTTACTCACCAGGACCTTGCCAATTGTATGTGGTTATCCGAGATAGTTCACAATAACCCTATATGGATTAACATAGAAACTGCAAGGTCAAGGGGAATCAAGGATGGAGATAAAGTAGAGGTGAGATCCAGGATCGGGAGATTGATTACCATGGCCCATGTTACCCATGGAATTCATCCCTATGTAGTGGCTATCTCTGATAGCTGTGGACACTGGGGATATGGGAGGATCGCTCAGGCAAAACACTTTAAAAGTAAAGACCCGAATACTCAACTTATATGGTGGGAGAAGCAAGGCAATGGTAAACACCCTAATCCTATTATCCCTCTCAGATCAGATTTCATTGGTGGTGGACAGGCATGGATGGATACGGTTGTGACTGTGAGGAAAGTATAAAAATAGTGTCTAAAGTGAGCTAAAGTTATGGATAATAAAGAATTTTTCAATAACTTTGTTCTCGGTTTACAGTTAACGGTTAATGAAAACAGAAAGTAAAAAGAAATTGAAAAAACTGTAACTGTAAACTGATAACTGTGAACGGATACATTAAAATATATGTTTAAAATGCCGAAATTTTCTTTAAAGGTATGGCTGGTCGTGGGGTTTTTGGGAGTTGGAATAGGAATGCTCCCTTTAGCTATGCTGGCTTATTATACCATAATGAGTTGCAATTACTGTTTGTCCTGTCACTCTACAGGAGAGACCCCGGATATTGGAATTAAGTCAGTAGTTCATCCTGATACTGTCTGTTGTTATGATTGTCATGCACAAAAAGGTCAGTTTGTAACAGGAGGCTATAATCCGCTGTTTTCAGCAGATGCTGAAAGGGTAAATCATAATTGTGAACGCTGCCATCAGGATATTATCACTGATGAACAAACCGGCTATAAGTTTAATAAACTGAATATTAAGATTCCACATAAATTTCATATAGAAAGTGTGGGAGCCGGATGTGTGGATTGTCACAACAATATTGCTCATGATTGGGAAAGACCACCCACAAACCGTCCCAGGATGGATACATGCCTGAAGTGTCATGTGAAAGAGGAAACCAGTTGTAAGATATGTCATCCTAAAGGTTCTATAGAATTACCAAAATCAGAGCACGCCTCTATATCTCAATGCAGGGTATGTCATGCCGGTTTTGCGGTTAAGAAACTTAAGATATATGATATTAATTTTTCCCATCAGAGTCACCCGAAGAATCTTATATATTGTGACAGATGTCACTCTAATAAGGAGACACATGGAGAGATATTGTTTGACAGGGCAGGGTGTCTGGGTTGTCATCATAAAAAGGTTAAAGCCTCGTGTGACCGGTGTCACGAAGATCAGGTTAGATTCAGAAAGGGTGAATCTTTGACCGATGTCAAAGGTGAATCCGGTTTGATGGCCGAATCTGTGGGGTGTGACATCTGTCATGCAGGGATAGCAGAAGGACATTCTATAAAGGAGGTCAAAACTACCTGTGTCAACTGCCATGAGAAGACTTACAGCGATAAAGTAGATCTATGGCAGGAGGCGATATCTGATGATCATCGTAGTGCAATGGCGCTTCTTACCTGGATAAATATACAGATCAGTTCAACAAGTCCTGATGTTGTTAGCAGGGTATCTCCTCTGATAAATGAGGCAAGGGCCTTAATAGAGATTGTGGATAATGATGGGAGTAAAGGGGTTCATAATTTTAGATATTCAAGAATGTTAATCTCAGAGGCCAGGAAAAGACTTATAAAGGCAAAAAAGATGATTCCAAAGATAGAAAAAAAATGACTCCACTGCAAAAACCCCGAAATTGGTAGCCGCAGGCTTTAGCCTGCGAAAAAGCTTGTTATAAATCAGCCAGTTATGCAACCTAAAGGTTGCGGCTACCCTGTTTTTGAGGTTTCAGTGAAATCAATAATTGACTTTTATGAAAAATAGATTACAATATGCATTTATATTAAATTGAGAGGAGGTGATGATATTGAATAGATGGTATAAGATAGCCGCTATATTCCTTGTGCTTTTTGCATTCGGTCTATTGCAGATCGAGACAGGATTTGCAAAGGTAGGAGGAGGAGATATCCTTTTCAGCGATACAAAAGGACAAAAGGCAGTAACCTTCAGCCATAAGACTCATGTACAGGATAAGGGGAATAAATGTACTGATTGCCATGCGAAGGTATTTAAGATGAAAAAAGGTTCTGCTGATAAGGACAACGCCTTGACCATGAAAAGTATCAATGAAGGCAAATTTTGCGGGGTATGTCATGGTGCAGGCCAAAAAGCATTCAGTGCCAAAGGGAGTTGTAACAAATGTCATAATACGGCCAAATAGTTTAAGGAGAGCACAGTCAAAGAATTGACACAGAGATAGGTAAAATTTTCCTGTAAGATATAGATACTCAGGCTTGGGAAGAAGATGATTTTGACCGTAATGAGGTATAACTCTAAATATTTCAATAAATCAAGAATGCGGTAGAGTAAAGAAATCTTTTCTGGCTTGCATGGCATAGATATTGCTTGCTAATAAAGTAATGGGATACGGGTTGCGGGTGATATAAAGCTCGCAACTCGTAAGCTCGCAACTCACAACTTTTAAGGAGATTTAGAATGCCAACAGTCGTAGATAAGATACTCTTTTCTGATCCCCTACCTCAAATGCTGAAGAAGGCGCTTGATTTCCAGTCAATGAGACATACCATTATCTCGAGTAATATCGCAAACGTTGATACCCCAGGTTATAAGGCTGTTGACATAAAATTTGAGAAGGAATTAAGAACCGCAATAGGTTCAGGAGATACCCTGGTCATGAAGACAACCAATCCCGGACATATAGGTGGAAAGAACAAGGACTTTAAGGGGATAAAACCTGAAATAGTACCGGAGAAAGGGGTATCCAGAGTTGATGGCAACAACGTGGATATAGACAGGGAGATGGCAAAGCTTGCTGAAAATCAGTTGATGTACAGTGCAACTATCAGGGCAATGACTAAAAGAGGCGGATTGATAAAATACGCTGTTGAACAGGGAAGATAAGGAGAAAGAGTGCCTAAAGTGATCTAAAGTGCCTAAAGTTAATGGAATATAATCTTTTAACTTTAGATCACTTTAGGCACTTTAGATCACTTAACTTTTCTATTATGAACGATATACCTAGTAAGGATCATATAGAGTCAATACTTACCCCTTCTATTAATAATAGAGATGGAACCTCTGTACAGTCACCGGCAGAGGGAGAAAAGAGCTTTGGAGAGACCCTGGTAGAGTCTCTCCAAAAGGTGAATGAGCTTCAGAAAGAGGCGGATAAGGCAATTGAGGAGATGGTCACAGGTGATACCAAGAATATCCATGAAACCATGATAGCTCTAGGCAAAGCAGATATAGCCTTCCGGTTAACCATGGAGGTAAGGAATAAGATCATTGAGGCATACAAGGAGGTCGTGAGGATGCAGGTATAATATGAAACTGCGTGATACATTCAATAAGAAGGATTTTGTGGTTACAGTTGAAATTCCTCCGCCAAGGGGAACAAATGTCAGAGATGCCCTGGCTATTGCTGAAAAGATAGGCGATAGAATTGATGCTATCAATGTAACAGATAATCAGCGTGGTATAATGAGGATGAGTTCCCTTGCCTTCAGCCATCTACTCAAGGAATCCGGGCATGAACCTATTATGCAGATAACCTGCCGTGATAGAAACAGACTCGCTCTTCAATCAGATGTGCTTGGGGCGGCTGCCCTAAGTATCGAGAATCTCTGCGTGATGACAGGAGATCACCCCTCATTGGGTGACCATCCTGATGCTAAAGCGGTATTTGATCTGGATTCTGTTCAACTTATAGATATCATAAGCAGGCTTCAGAGAGGGGAGAGTATGATTGGCAAAAGGTTGAATGGATCACCAGAGTTTTTTTTAGGAGGGGTGTTAAATCCATTTGCAGCCCCTTTTGAACTGCAATTAATGAAACTTAGGAAAAAGATAGAGGCAGGGACAGAGTTTTTTCAGACACAGCCATTCTTCGATATAGAATCACTAAAGGAATTCCTTGACAGGGTTAAGGATATTAATACAAAGATACTTATAGGAGTGACCCCTTTGAGATCGGCAAAGATGATACATTTTTTGAATGAGAAGGTGCTTACCAGGCCAATCCCTGATAATATTATCTCTAAACTGGAATCTGCTGATGACCCTGTCCGTGAAGGGATTGAACTGGCCTCGGAATTCGTTCACAGGACAAAGGATATGATGGTAGATGGCATCCACATCATGCCTATAGGATCAGAGGCCCATCTCCCTCTATTACTCGATCTGGCCGGGTTATAGCCTTCTTAAAACTCCCCTTCCTTTCCAAAGAGAATCTCATCAAGAATAAAGAGCCATAGGTCGAGAAAAAGATAAAGGGGAGAGAGAATACTATTTGACTCCCTCCCCTAGGGGAAAGGGGACCGGCTAATTGACTCTCTTTTATCTCTTTCGTGCAAAAAATTACATATAGGTGGAAAAGTCAGGGCTGAATAGTTATTTTCTTATGACACATCGAGCACAGGTTACCCGGAGAAAGTGTATTATTGACAAAGAGGTGTTTTAAGTTTGAGGAATGAGGGTTATGGCAGCTCGTACAGGAAAGCTCTCTCCCATCCCGAACAGGATCGGGTATTCCCCTGGTAGGGTGCATGTCACCAAATCCAAAACCGCCGATAACATGCTTGCCGGAAGACTTGTCATCATGACAGGTAACACACATGTCCCATATCGGATTCTCAAGATTAAACATATTGTCCGAGGAATGGGGATTATGGCATATGGAACATTGTCCTGATGCAACCGGCGGGTGAACAGTTTTTTTGGTAAATATCCCTTTATCATGGCAGGTATAACACAGGTCAGGGATATCTGCTGCAAGGAGATTTTCATTGTTGCTTGAATGAGGATTATGGCACGAAGTGCACATGCCTAAGGCAACAGCAGTATGCTGATGTTTCTTCGTAAATCCCCCCTGGTCATGACAGTTAAAGCAGAGGCCTGGAGGATCAGACATAAGGGAAAGCTCTGGCTTTTCCTCTTCGTGGGGAGACAGATGACATGTGGAACAGCCCATCTCAAGGGCAGGATGAACAACCTTTCCAGCCTTTTTTGACTTGTGACATCTAAGACAGGGAAGTTCCCCGGCAGATACAAGTGTATAAACCGGACCAGGAAGGGGCCAGATAGATTGCGACAGGAATAGCAATATACCAAGGAAGATGTGCTTTTTCATCATTATCCGCTATTATATCCTACATTATTGCCTGACAAAACATTCTATCAATTGACTTTTCAGTGCTCAACTATTATCATTATACAAAGGGAGGATTTGATGTGCAATACAAAAAGATAATGTTTCGCAAAATCTTTTTTGTGTATTTCTCTATTCTCCTTGGTATGGCCATTTTGTTTCCATGTCGTATGTGGGCTGCTGACGCAAGTCCTTATTATGAAAAGACTTCTCAACCGAAGAATACTCCTAAGATATACAGTCTTAAAGGATACATATCAACTAAATACGTCTTTCGGACAACACGTATCTCTGGTGAGCGTATAAGTGACCAGGATTTTTACGAACAAATGCGGTTCGATTTGACGATGCCTGAGGAAGAGCGATATGAATTTCACTTTTTCGGAACAGCAAGGGAGGACGTGGATGGCGATCAGGATAGGAAGACCTATTTTCCTTTTGAGGATATAGGTAATATGCAAGATTCCAGTTCGACTGTATATCTCTATGAGGCGCATTTTGATATGAATCATCTGATTCCGTATCTAACACAACTTCGGGTGGGCCGGCAGGCCAGTACCAGGGATGAACCATTTTTTTTTGACGGGTTTGCAGCAGATATCGAGGCATCCTGGAAGCTGAACCTGACAGTTTATGGAGGTGTCGCTGCCCATTTTTATGAAATAGATCACGATTGGGGGACAGATACACTGAGCGGAATTGGTATTGACTACTCACCTCTTGATATTACTTCATTAAGCATGGATTATCTTTATGTGCATGACAAACGTAACCTTTTCTCAGACTCTGATCAGGACGACCAGCTCCTTTCCTTTAAGGTATGGCAGCGTTTTTCCTCTTTCCTTAAGGCCATGACAAGACTGAGATATGTAAATGGTGAAGCACGGGACATTAAGATACGGGCTGTTAATACATTCATTGATGCGGATATTGAATTGAGCATGAGTTATCTCAGGCAGCTCAGCACCCAAAAAGAGTTATCTAATGAGCTCTCTTATTACTACGATGTGCTTGGAGAGTCCTTTCCATACCACAGTTTCGATATAAAGGTACGTAAACTGTTTGGTCCGCATTATGCGCTGGATATCGGCTATTTCCAACGTGAACTTGTCGGGAGCCGGAGTGAAAGTGCTTTTAATCGCGGGTATAAGCGTATCTTTACCATTCTTGATGTGAACGATATCTTGTATGATGGATTGTCATTTTCACTCATCGGAGAGCATTGGGAGACCGATGATAAGGAGTTTAATTCTGCAGGATTGGATATGGGATACAAATTCAATAATGTAATGAAAGGTGCTAAAATCAATGGGGGGACATATTACAGTCTCTATAAATACGACTATTACATTGAACGCGGGGAGAGGGATGAGGTTCAAACCTACTATGTTAAGATAGATGTCCCGTTAAACAGGCATTTCAGCGCTAACAGCAGTTATGAATACGAGGATACTATCGAAAATTATCAAACATTTAAACTGGGATTGCGCTATGTCTTTTAAGAATCATACCGTAATAGGATGTTTTCAGAGTTTATTAAATATTGGCCTTATGCTGGCAGTCACGGGATTGTTGAGCAGTTGTACATGGGGATGGGAAAGAAACAAAGAGGGTGATAATTCTGTTCAGCGTAACACCGCATCGATTACACAAAGAAAAATCCCTTATCCCAAACCGAACTCTCACAAGGCTAACTGGCTTGAGTATCATGGTGCATTGGCAGACCTGAATATGAATGAGGCAGGGCAGCGGGGGAAGACCTGTCTCACCTGCCATGAGAGGAATGACTGTATTGAGTGCCATAATATCCGTCCGCCCCGTGATCATACGAACATGTGGCGGACACGGAGTCATGGATTTATGGCAAGCGGAAATCGTGAGCGATGTTTGACATGTCACAGGCAGGACTATTGCGTTAGCTGCCATAATGAAACAGCACCGCGCAATCATACTGGAAACTGGGTAGAAAGGCATTGTTCGTGGTGTCATTTTGGTTCGAATATTACTCCTGAGAGCAACTGTGTGGTATGCCACCGCCAGGCTCCGCATACGTCAGCTCCGCATTCGGTAAATGGGAAGTTGGACTGTACACTTTGTCATAATTAGTGTCTGAACGAAAACCCGTGTTTGAACCAAAACTAATGAATCTTTTTAAAATGCTGACAATATGAAGACAAAGATACAATGGTTAGTGTTATTGTTAATGCCTATACTGATTTTTGACTGTGGTTTAGATGAAGGGCCGGATTCTATCTCCTCGCACAAACCAAACAGTGGTCTCGTGTCAGATTGCACCACAAAATGCCATTCCCCTGAGAGTTCTATGTCTCCCGATCCATTAACAACAAATGGCCGGGGTACAGCAGGAAGGCATATTGCTCATGTCAATGATATGGGTTTTGACTGTGCAGAATGTCATCTTAATTATACGGATAATGATACACATATGAATGGACAACTGAACACAGGGAATCCTGCCATTAACATAGTCAATTTTGATTCAACTAATCCAACCGGACAATGGATTAACGATACAGGCCTCCAAACAGGAAGCTGTTCTTCTCTTGACTGTCATGGAACAAATATTATCAATTGGTATGGAGGAGGCGGAACTTTTACGAATTGCACAACAACATGCCATTTATCCGGAAGTTTGCTGTCTCCTGATCCGCTGACAACAAATGGTCAGGCTGCAGCCGGAAAGCATATTACTCATGTCAGCGATAAGGGTTTTGACTGTCAAAGATGCCATTTTGATTATACGGATAATAATACACATGCGAATGGGCAACTGGACACAGAGGATCCTGACATTAACATAGTCAATTTTGATTTAGCTAATCCAAACGGACAGTGGATTAACGATACAGGCCCTCAAACCGGAAACTGTTCTTCTCTTAACTGTCACGGGACAGATACCCTTGACTGGTATGGAACAGGAGGATGGACATTGCCGGCCTGCACATATTGCCATACTTTAGCTATAGGAACAATACGGCAGGTATTTGGCTCAGGAGGAGATTTTGATAAGGAATCCCATCATGTTATTGATTATAATAACAGAAATAATGAAATAGTAACACAGAATGATTGCCTTATCTGCCATGATATGGACAATCACATGAGCGGAACAGTGAGATTAAAAAACAAGGATGCGGCAGGTCAGATCATCGTTTATCAGACTAATAATCCGGCAAGCCTTGAGCCTTTTTGCCTGAGCTGTCATGACTCAGACGGAGCAACTACTGAAGCTGTTGCACTAAAGCCGTTTTCAAGTGGTAACACCCTGGGGACAGCGCCAAATATAGCTGGCATTAAGATTAAAGAGAGCTGGGAAAAACAATACGGTCATCGAAGAGAGGGGCTAACCTGTGTGGGAGATGGCACAGCAGGAACAGGTTGTCATGGAAATTACAACTCAGGAACAGGGGACGGTTCTATCAATGCACATGGGTCAGACAACAAGGGGCTTCTAACCAATAAGCTTACACTGCCAATAACCTCCTCCACATGGGATGAGTCCAGGTATAAGCTGTGTCTTGACTGTCATAATAATGATCCATCCGTGCTTACCATATCTGAATTAGCCGGGGTGGCTGCAGGTGGTAATTATGCACAATCCAGGCCAAATTATAACCAGTGGCCTTATACTGTTGACTTTATGGTCTCAGGTTTTCATGATTATTATAGCTATAATATGGACCGTCAATTTAATCTTCATTTGTACCATTTAATCGAATCAATGGAAGGGTGGTATTACAGGGGAGGTTCCACCAATGGAATTCCAGGTTGTGTCACCTGTCATAATGTTCATGGGGTTGATGGTCAATATTATTACTTATGGGATGAATGGAACTTTTCTATAGAATACGATTCAGGAACTGAATATGGTAAAGTGGCGGATGGAGATTTTACCGGAAAAGGATACCCTGAATTCTGCAGCGGTAATTGCCATTGGGATGGAAATTATCGCTATCCGAGATCCCCTTTCAATGAGGCAAAGGCAACTGCAGGCAACACTTCAGGCGGGGTGGGATTAGAGAGCGGAGACACTGTTACCATATATTTTTCTGATTCAACCAATGGGCCTGTAATTGATGAAACTAATATTGACACTGTATTACAGCTTTCAGGTGGTCATAGCTGGATTGATAGCGATAAAGGAGGGCAGACCGGCCAGTTAACAGCAGTTTGGTCTGATACAGATGGGAAAACCGATAATGTGCTGATCATTACAATATTTATTGCCAATTCGCCATCCGGAGATCCTGATATCGCAGCAGGCGATAGTATTAGTTTTGATGTATTGACAATTACTGATCTTAATGGGGCAGCAATAAGGGGCAAGATGACCATTCAGGGAGGGTTTTAAATGAACAGTAATGCACGATTATCTAAACTGTTATCATACTTTTAGGGTAACTATTCAGGT
>QIDP01000171.1 GCA_003229375.1 Nitrospirota bacterium | reverse complement strand
TATGTTGAGATAAAGATTCAAGGTATGAATAAATATTAGTATACTTTTTTATACTTGTGTACATTTTTTGTTACTAAATTATTATTATCTGATGAAGTTTTTATAAATTCATTGAATATCCTTCTAAACATCTCTTTCTCTTTATATAGGTTTTCAGGGTGGAACTGAAGTCCCATAATAAATCTATGGTTTGTCCCTTCTATCCCCTCTATTATTCTGTCACTGGCTGTGGCATTTACAATAAATCCACCAGCCAGATCCTTAATAGACTGGTGATGATTGCTGTTTACTTCAAGGGAAGTCACACCTATGATCTTATGGAGTCTTGTTGAATGTTTGATCTCTATTATATGGTTTGGATATGAATCATCCTGGCTATGTTGTATAGAATTTGGGAGTTGTAATAGGATATCCTGATAAAGGGTTCCACCACCAGCTACATTTATAAGCTGATGACCTCCACATATCCCGAGAATGGGTATTTCTCTTGATACAGCCTTATGATAGAGCTTTAACTCAAATATTGTCCTCTTTGGATCTATACCCTTAATCCCCGCATCTGCCTCTTCTCTTTCGTTATAAAATCCCGGTTCCATATCATCACTTCCTGTAATCAATAAGCCATTGATCATATCTGCATAAGTGAATATAATATCCTCTCTTTCTGTAGAGGGCAGGAGGATGGGGATCCCACCTGCATCTTCGATGGCGTTCACATAATCTTCCTTGATAAGGTGTTTATATTTTTTGGGTGTATCTTCTTTGTCATTTTCATAGCTACATGTTATTCCAATAATCGGGCGCACTTAAATATCTCCCTATCATCAAGCTATACTATAGTCCATTAATGGATGGACTCTATATTAATTCCTTTTTCAAGTTGCTTTCTCCTTCAGAATTATATCAAACTATGATACTTTCCATGATACTTTTAATAATATAATATCTTTTGAATAAAAAATGTTCTAAAATTTTGTTTTACATACAACCGGCCTCTGCCTTCTCATGGAATGCCTCAGGATTTATCTGTAACGATGTTGCCTTCAAAAGGGGTGAAAGAGATAAAATGTTGATTGTGACAAAAACCACAGAAAGTGCGTTTATAGGAATTGTGAGGGCCCTATCCCAGCATTTTTTCGATAGTAGCGGCGATTTCGAAACCTCTATCGTCGGTTCTATGTGTGACACGTATCACCCGTGACTTCACATGAAGAGGAGGGGTAGGGATAATAGGTGCGGGCTGGATGGTAATTTCCAGTGCAGTATCTATGGGAATTTCCCTTTCTGCAATAAAGAGTACTCCACGACCACTAAGGTTAACAGCGTGCCCGGTTTCTTCCTGATTAGAATCGGATGCCTTGAAAGTGAGCGGACAATCAACGCGCATCCTTACAAAGTCACGTTTTTCGTTATAGTCCAACGGCATACTTCCCCCCCCTCAATAATAGAAAATTATTTTTTCATATCTATATTAACACAAAAATAAGGAAAATTGCAACCTGTTTTTCTGTTTTTCATTTAGTTTGGATACCGAAATGTCGAAAAAAAGTAATGTACGGAGAAATCCGAGAATATCTTGGAGATGTCCAGATAATGAAGAATTTACTTTTTAATTTTGATATTTGATATTTTAAACTCCTTCTCATCTTCATCCCATTTGAAGGATATTGTTTCTTTTCTCTCACCCTTTATAACCGAGACAACAATATATACCGCCTCTGGATATATAGGCTCATCTCCCCACATTGCCATCCTTTCATCCTCTTCCGAGAAATATGCAGGATGATCAGGGTGAGAGTGATAAAATGCCTTGATTTTCCAACATTTTTTCTCGGCAAGCCTAAATATCCTTTTCTGTTCCTCCGGGTCTATATTATAAGCGGTCCTTGCATCACGTGGATATCTTTGGGGATCTTCTTTATGAAGCCTGTTCTGGATATTTGTACATTCATATACCTTGTTAGTCCCGATCTGTGATCGGGACGGGCCTATTACTATCCCACAGCATTCGTATGGGTAATCCTTTACAGCATGTTTGTGAATGTGAGCAAGGTCTTCGTCGTTTAAAACCATTATTCCTTAAGTATACCTTAAAACAAGACAACACGGAAGATATAAAGAAAAAATGAGGGGTGATATTTTAATCTTGTTGACAAATAAATATTCCCCAAATATAATCTTATATTATTAAATCAGCAGATATATTCGTTTAGTTGTATTCTTTTTGGGGGGAATATGCCTTCTAAATCAAAAAAAGGGAATGATATAAATGATCAGAAATTATCAGAGGAGAAACTAACAGAGATTATTAGAGGGTATCTGACTAAACATAATCTTGACGAAACAACGATTATTAATGAAATTAAAAAAATAGAATCATCCGGGGATAATAGGTTATATTCGAGTCTATTAAAGGTCCTCTCTCATCTCGATTTCTCCCCTAAAGAGGCCAAATATTACTGGGAAGAGATAACAAGGCATAAAGATAATCTGACTAAGAAGTTAAAGAGAGACCCTGGCATAAGGGTCGCTATCCTTGATTATTTTATTAACAGGGATACCAGGTTCAAAAATCCTAAGATTATAGAACTGGCAATTTACGAAGAGACAGAAAAAAAGGCACTTATAGATGGCTTGACAGGACTTTACAATCACTATTATTTTAGGACGATGTTAGAAAAAGAGATTAAAACAGCTGAAAGGAACAATGTTCCTGTATCCCTCTTATTCTGCGATCTGGATAACTTTAAATTTTATAATGATAAGTATGGACATCTATGCGGGGATCAGATACTGATTGCCATATCCGAGGTAATGCAAAAGAGTTTTAGACCATCAGATACTGTTGCAAGGTATGGTGGAGAAGAATTTGCAGTTATACTCCCTGCAACAGCTAAGTTTGGTGTTATTAAATCAGCAGAAAGGTTGAGGAGCAGGATAAAGAATATAAATTTTAAAAAGAGAAAGCTCAGCATCAAGGAAAATATCACCATTAGTTGTGGAATAGCCTCTTATCCAATAGATGCAAAGACCCCTGAAGAGATAATCTTATATGCAGATAAGGCGCTCTATCAATCAAAATATGGGGGGAAGGATATGATCACACTCTATTCCTCTGAGAGGAGGGTATATTTTCGAATGGATCTGGTTTCCAGTATAACATATAAGATTCAGTATGCGTTTAAGGGGAGGCATACAGCGATGCTTAAAAACATCAGTGCCGCAGGGGCATCATTAGAGACTAATAAAGATATCCCCCTCATGAGCCATATCAGGCTTTATATTGATCTCGATAAGAGGAAAAAGACTATAGAACTGGTGGGAAAGGTCTTATGGATTAAGAAGACATCCCCTTCTATATACGCTATAGGGATCGAGTTTATTCAAATAGATCAGATTATTAAGAATAAGATTATAAAATTTGTCGAAGAACAGAAGTGAATGAAATGATTTATTGACAATCGAACATTATCAGAATATATTTAAAAGGGAACAGCTACGGTTTATGATAGGAGGAATCGTCAGTTGGTAAAAGCAGGGGATAAATACATTCCTAAGAAGAAACAGAAATTATCACAAGAGATATTAAACAAGATCATCCTTGAGTTCCTCTCCATAAAAGGTCGTCAGGAAACAAAGCTTATTAATGAAATCAAAAAGATAAAGTCATATAGTCACAATGGGTTATATTCAACTCTATTGAAGATCCTCTCTCATCTTGATTTTCCCCCTGAGGAGGCCAAATACTACTGGGAAGAGATAATAAAGCATAGAGATGTCTTGACTAAAAAATTACAGCGGGATCCAGGCATAAGGGTCTCTATCCTCGATTATTTTGTTAATAAGGATACCAAGTTCAAGAACCCCAAGATCATAGAACAGGCAATCTATGATGAGACAGAGAAAAATGCCCTTTTGGATGGTCTGACAGAGCTTTACAACTACCGCTATTTTAAGGTAGCCATGGAAAAAGAGATCAAGATATCTAATAGAAATAATCTTCCCGTATCACTTCTCTTCTGTGATCTAGACAACTTTAAGGATTATAATGATAAATACGGACATTTGTGCGGAGATCAGATACTGATCACTGTATCAGAGGTGATGAAAGAGAATTTCAGACCCTCAGATATTACTGCAAGATATGGCGGGGAAGAATTTGCGATTATACTCCCTGCAACGGACAAATTTGGTGTTACCAAAACTGCAGAGAAGTTGAGACGTAAGATAAGTAAGATAGACTTTCAAAAAAAGAATATCCCTGTCAAAGAAAATATCACTATCAGTTGCGGGATAGCCTCATATCCAACAGATGCAAAGACCCTTGAAGAGCTAATCCGATTTGCAGACAGGGCTCTCTATCAGGCAAAATATGAGGGAAAGGATAAGGTTACCCTCTACTCCTCGGAGAGGAGGAGTTACTTTAGGGTGGGTATGGTTACAAAGATAACATATGAGATTCAGTATACGCCAAAGGGAAAAGATACAGGGATGCTTAGAAATATCAGTGCCAGTGGTGCGGTATTCGGGAGTAAAAAGTATATCCCTGCGATGACGCATCTTAAGCTATATATTGATATTGATAAAAGGAAAAAAATAGAGCTGGTGGGCAGAGTTATATGGATAAAGAAGAAATCTCCAATCATGTACGATATAGGGGTAAAATTTATCCAGTTAGATCATGCTATTAAGAAAAGAATTATAAGGTTTGTCGAAAAACAGAAGAAGGCTAAGGGCTGAGGACAAAAGTCGGTACAAAGGGGGAGGAAAATCTAATTCCCCCTTCCCCCCTTTTAATTAATGGGGGATTTTCAGGTGAAATAGATGCCATCAAAAACAAAGAAAAATAATGACATTAAGCATCAGAAATTATCACAGGAAAAACTGACCGAGATTATTAGAGAATGTCTCTGCAGGCATACCCTTAGAGAAACAACGCTTATTAATGAGATAGATAAGATAGCATCGTACAGTGATAATAGGCTATATTCAAGTCTATTAAAGATCCTTGCTCATCTTGATTTTTCCCCTAATGATGCCCAATATTACTGGAAAGCGATAATAAAGCATAGAGAAATATTGAACAAACAGTTAAAGCGGGATCCCGGGATAAGGGTATCTCTCCTCGATTATTTTGTTAACAAGGATACCAGACTCAAGAACCCTAAAATTATAGAACTATCAATCTACGAAGAGACAGAGAGAAAGACCCTTATAGATGGATTGACAGGACTCTATAATTACCGCTATTTTAAGACAGCCATAGAAAAAGCTGTTAAGACCTCTGACAGGAATGGTCTTCCTGTAGCACTCCTCTTCTGTGATCTGGATAATTTTAAAGATTTTAACGATAGATATGGACACCTGTGCGGAGATCAGATACTTATTGCTGTATCAGAGGTGATGAAAAAAAATTTTAGACCTTCAGATATTGTTGCGAGGTATGGTGGTGAGGAATTTGCTGTTATAATGCCCGGAACAGATAAAACCGGTGTCATAAAATCTGCAGAGAGATTGATGGATAGGCTAAAGAAGATAAACTATAAAAAAAAGAAGGTCCCTGTGAATGAAAATATTACTATCAGTTGTGGAGTAGCCTCCTATCCGGTAGATGCAAAGCACAATGTAGAACTGATCGCTTTTGCAGATAGTGCCCTCTACCAGGCAAAATATGAAGGCAAGAATAGAATTATTCTTTATTCATCAGAGAGAAGGGGATACTTTAGGGTGGATATAGTTACCCAAATAAGGTATGATATTCAGTATCTGCCGAAAGGGAGTTACAAAGCGACACTAAAAAATATCAGTGCAACCGGGGCAGCATTTGAGACCAGAAAACATATCCCTGTCATGACCCATATCAATATCTATATAGATATTGATACCAGGAAAAAACCGATAGAGCTGGTCGGAAATGTTGTATGGATTAAGAAGATATCCCCTGCCAAATATAGTGTAGGGGTAAGATTTATTCAACTAGATGAGGCTATTAAGAACAAAATTATAAAGTTTGTTGAAAGACAGAAAAAAAAGTGAACTAAAGTGCCTAAAATGCCTAAAGTGAACTAAAGTTAAAATATATGGTAAATTTAAACTGACTTCAGAGAATTTTCTCGATAATGATAGCCGCAGGCTTTAGCCTGCGAAAAAGCTTGCTACAAGTCAGCCACTTACGCAACCTAAAGGTTGCGGCTACCAATTCTCTGAAATTAGTTGAACTTACAAGATTATATTCAATTCACTTTAGGCACTTTAGTTCACTTTAGGCACTTCTATAACTGTAGAACCTTTTATTCAAAAATCAAAAATAACTCGACATGCAACATTCCGATTTTGTACATCTACATCTTCATACGCAATACAGTCTTCTTGATGGAGCATTAAGGTTTGATCCCCTCTTTCAACAGGCAGATAAATATAAAATGCCTGCTCTGGCAATTACCGACCACGGGAATATGTTTGGTGTGATAGACTTTTACCAGAAGGCAAAGAGCTATGGGATAAAGCCTATCATAGGGTGTGAGGTCTATGTTGCCCCTGGCAGCAGGTTAGAAAAATCAGGGGTGGAGGGTATCTCGGATGCCTCCTGCCATCTGACCCTTCTGGCAAAAGACAATACCGGCTACAAAAATCTTGTAAAACTTGTCACCATGGGGTATCTGGAGGGCTTTTATTACCGTCCACGTATTGATAAGGATATCCTATCTAAACATTCAGGCGGACTTATTGCGCTTAGCGGGTGTATGAAGGGTGAGGTATCACAGCTTCTGTTAAAAGGGGATAAGGAAGGGGCCTTCAAGGTAGCTGCAAGATTCCGGGAAATAATGGGTAATGACTGTTTTTATCTGGAGATTCAGGACCAGCAAATTAAAGGACAAGATGAGATAAATAAGGGATTGATAGAGATAAGCCAAAGCCTATCTATTCCGCTTGTTGCCACTAATGACTGCCACTATCTCAACAGGGGTGATGCCCGTGCGCATGAGGTTCTTCTCTGTATCCAGACAGGAAAGACCATGAATGACCCCAAACGGATGAGGTTTTCCTCTGATCACTTCTATTTTAAATCCCCTGAAGAGATGAAACGCCTCTTTAAGGATATCCCCGAGGCTATAAATAATTCTATTCAGATATCTGAGAGATGCAATCTCGACCTTAGATTCAATCAGACATTACTCCCCCACTATGATGTCCCCAACGATCTCAGTCTGGATAGTTTCATGGAAGGGCTTGCAAGAGAGGGGCTGGAAAGACATCTTAAGATGAATAGCGTATCAGAAAATGAGAAAGGGATCTATTATAAAAGATTGGCGGAAGAGCTCGATGTTATAAAGAAGATGAGGTATTCGGGGTACTTCCTTATAGTATGGGATTTCATAGACTATGCACGTAAAAAGGGTATACCTGTAGGGCCGGGGCGTGGCTCTGCAGCCGGGAGTCTTGTGTCGTATGCCCTTCATATCACTGATCTTGATCCAATAAGGTATGGTCTGCTCTTTGAAAGATTTCTGAATCCTGAAAGGGTAAGCCTGCCTGATATAGATATAGACTTCTGTATGGAAAAGAGGGATGAGGTAATCGATTATGTAACAAAAAAATACGGGAAGGAGAATGTCTCCCAGATTATAACCTTTGGAAGCATGATGGCTAAGGGGGTTGTACGAGATGCAGGACGTGCACTGGATATGCCATATAGCGAGGTGGACAGGATCGCAAAATTGATCCCTGGAAGATTGAATATCACACTGAAAGAAGCTATAAAGGAAGAGCCAAGGCTACAGGAAATAATGAATAAAGATGAGAAGGTAAAGTTCCTCCTTGATACTGCTGTAACTCTGGAGGGACTGCCCAGACACGCGTCTACACATGCTGCAGGAGTGGTCATATCTCCCCAGCCTCTTACCGAATTTCTGCCACTCTATAAAGGGGCGCAAAGGGAAATAGTTACACAATATGCTATGAAGAATATAGAGAGCCTGGGGCTTCTAAAGATGGATTTCCTCGGACTGAGGACATTAACGGTCATACAAAATACCATCAGACTAATAAAGAAGTCAAGGGGAAGAGATATCTTAATTGAAGAAATTCCGTTAGATGACAAAAAGACATATCAGTTGCTCTGCGATGCTGACACAATGGGTGTGTTTCAATTAGAGAGCAGGGGGATGCGTGATCTGTTAAAAAAAATGAAACCCACCATATTTGAGGATATCATTGCCCTGTTAGCCCTCTACCGTCCGGGGCCCATTAACAGCGGGATGGTAGATGACTTTATAAAGAGGAGACATGGAACAGTCCCTGTTAAGTACGATCTCCCCCGGATAGAGGGGATATTAAAAGAGACCAATGGTGTTATCCTGTACCAGGAACAGGTTATGAAGATTGCCAGCGATTTAGGCAGTTTCAGTATGGGTATGGCAGATATCCTACGCCGTGCTATGGGGAAGAAGAAACCCGAGGAGATGGCTACACAAAGAGAAAAATTTATAGAGGGTGCAGTAAAAAATAAGATCCCTGAGAAGAAAGCTGCGAAGATATTCGGTCTGATGGAACACTTTGCCGGGTATGGATTCAATAAATCCCATAGTGCAGCGTATGCCCTTGTGGTATATCAAACCGCCTATCTCAAGGCGCACTATCCCCTGGAGTTTATCGCATCACTCCTAACCAGTGATATGGACAATACCGACAAGGTCATCCGCTATATAGGTGAATGCAGAGATATAGGTATAAAGGTACTGCCACCGGATGTCAATGAGAGCTTCAAGGACTTTACCGCTGTTGGTGAGGCC
Source organism: Nitrospirota bacterium (assembly GCA_003229375.1). Lineage (GTDB taxonomy): Bacteria > Nitrospinota > Nitrospinia > SZUA-224 > SZUA-224 > SZUA-224. Next base: position 28,464 of record QIDP01000171.1, on the reverse strand, counting down.
ATCAGATTTGGTCTTGCAGCCATAAAAAATGTAGGAGAGGGCGCTATAGATGCCATATTGAAGGCGAGAGAGAGGTTAAATAAGTTCTCTTCCATGAATGATTTTTGTGAGAATGTTGACCTGAGGACTGTTAACAAACGTGTAATAGAGAATCTGATAAAATGTGGTGCATTTGATTCCATGGGTGAGAAGCGTTCCTACCTGATAAGTATCCTTGAACACACCCTTGAAATCGCCCAGAGGGCCCAAAGGGATCGTGAGACGGGGCAAATAAACCTGTTCAGTCCATTCGAGACTGCTCCTAATAACAAAGTCCGCCAGGTAGAGGACTGGTCAGAGAAAGATCTGCTGCGTTACGAGAAAGATGCCCTGGGGTTTTACATCACCGGACATCCATTGACACCATTCAAGAAAGAGCTAAAACGATCCGCCAATGTTACTACACAGAGCATATCTGAGGTAAAAAATGGGAAGAAGATCAGTATAGGCGGGATAGTAATCAGCACCAGATCCCAAATTACTAAAAAGGGTGAACGAATGGCATATGTAACACTTGAAGATCTTCAGGGATCTGTTGAGGTGATCCTGTTTCCTGATGTGTACAAGGAGTATGCCTCATTTCTGGAGAGTGAAGAACCTTTACTTATTAAAGGGAGTGCTAAGTCAGAAGATGAAGGGACAAAAAAGATTATTGCAAAGGAGATTATACCACTTGCAGAAATAAGGGGAAGATTATCCAATACTGTTCATATCAATCTACATGCCCCGGGTCTGGAAAGGGACACTTTGATTAAGTTAAAGGATATACTGAATAAAAATAAGGGAAACAGCGATGTCTATCTCCACCTCATATTTCCTGATAAAAGCGAGGTCAATATCTCTGCTGATAGCAAGATGAAGGTCAGCTTCTCTGACTCTATGGCCACCCGGATTGAAGAGCTTCTGGGTAATGATACGGTATATTTTGAGGTATGATAAAAATCTTGTATATCTTGTTATCCTGTCTAAAAAAGGGCGTTAAGTTCTTTTTTCATTAAAACTATTCCGATTTTACTGCTCCCACACTTCATGGGTCATACTTCCCATAGTTCCAAATTCGATTCTGGACGGTTTTATTATTACGACGCAATAACCGGGATCATCCGGACCGGTAAAATAATTTTTTAAATCATCAAACCAGAACGAATCACGTTCATCTTTATCCGTTGAAACTTCCGCGGTTCCCTCAACCTGCAACCAGTTCTTTGCGGTCTCAATACTTGTCACTCCCAGGGAAATGTGCACATCCTTGGTTTTTTTGATCTGAGCAACCTTTCTCGATTCCAGACGCGTACAAAAACGAAAAACCAGTTCACTATCGGCTTTTCCCATTACATAACGCACCCAGGGCTTCCCGTCCTCCGTGATGGTTGCGAAGTTGATTAGCTGCAGCTTCCCGGCCGCATCAATTATCCTCTGCTTCAAATCACTCATTTGATACCTCCTTATAAAATTTTCTGAATATTGGATGATAGGAAATTCCTTTTCTGACCCCAAAAAACATTAAACCAAAGATCAGGGAAAAATGCAATTTTTTTTGATTTTTTTTCTGAATTTACCACAAATATTGATCGAAAATACCAAAGCATATTACCTATAGTATCTGTTATAATGAGATTACTACTTTACGTACTCACTCAATAGCAGAAAGAATAGCCGGATTGAGGTCGAAAAATAATGGATTATTTTATTTCTACGGTTACTGATCAGGAGATCAGGAAAGAAAAACAGAAGGCACGGGACCTCCGGAAAAAGCAGTGGTGGAAGCGGAAATGCGCTAAAGGAAAGTGTTATTACTGCGGGGGGAAAGTGCCGCCCAAAGAGCTGACCATGGACCATGTTGTGCCCATCATACGGGGAGGAAAATCAACAAAGAATAACGTTGTCACAGCCTGTAAAGAGTGCAATACTAAAAAGAAACATTCCCTTCCGATTGAATGGGAGGAATACCTGGAACGATTGAAGAAAGAAAAAATAGCTTGATTAGATTTATCAAAAAAAGATGAAAGGGGGAACAGATACAATCTCAGGTGAGTGCTGTTGAGAGGAATGATATCTCCTCATGTAAATCAATGAACCTCTGTATTGAAGGGTGCTGGTCACCCATAATCTTTTTATATAATCTCAGACTTTGTTCAAAGGTTAGGTATTTAGCTCCATTGGTCAGGTTATCGGCATAGGCAACGATTTTTTCCTCATATGTAGCGGGAATATAGTCCCCGGACGGAAGACCAATACTTACAGCCTCTTCCCCGGTGATCCCTGCACCAATATGCCTTTCAATTATTTTAACAACATCCTCACCGGCCCCTATATCCCTCGCCAACTTCGCACCCACTACTGCATGGTCAATACCATGGGTCCTGCATCTCCCTATATCATGCAATATTGCCCCATCTTCTATAAGCCTTTTATCCACTTCAACCTTAGTAATAGACTCAGCTATTTCATGAGACTTTTTAGAAACAGCAACACAATGCTCTATAACCCTCTTTGGACACCCAAACCTCTCAAGTTCCTTAATCCCAAACATACGAATATCTTCCCTTTGCTGTCAATAAGCTATAAAGATTCCTATAGTAAATTCTATCACCTCTTTATCAATCCTTTTAATGCAGGGAATTCCTCAATAATCCAGTCTGCCCCGGATTTGATCAACTCCTTCCGATCACCATATCCGTAACTGACCCCGCATGTCCATACCCCGGCCCTCTTTCCTGTCTCAATATCGACCTTGCTGTCTCCCACTAAAAGGGTATTCTCTTTGTCCACCCCTGTTTTTTCTATCACCAGATTGACAGAATCAGGATGCGGTTTTCTGTTAGGGAGACTATCACCACCAATGTCAATATCAAAATAGCTATCTATTTTAAGTCCTTTAAGTATCTTTTTTATAAACCGTTCGCTTTTATTAGATATCAGTGCCTTTCTGATCCATGTCAACTCATTGAGTACCTCTCTTACCCCGGGATAGAGTTCAGTATTGTCAAGTAGGTGCTTTTCATAATAGGAACGAAATACAGAGAAGGCCATAGTAATATCACCTTCTTCTGCTGACCCCATAAATTTCTCGATCAGGGGTTGGACACCGGTGCCGACATAACTGTAGATATGCTCATTTTTAAGCTCCGGGCGAGAGAACTTTCTAAATGTTTCGTTTACAGCGTTTGCAATATCCAGTTTGGAGTCAATAAGTGTCCCATCCAGATCAAATATTATCAGTTTACAATTTTCGATTTTAAAATTCTTCTGGGGATTGATATGTCTCTCCTTCTTAAATTATGTTATGTTTTTAGCCTTAATTATTCTAAGGTACTCAATTCGATTCTGTCCTTAACCACTATCTTCCCCTATCGTGTTGGCAAAAATTTTAACAATTTTTTCATAGTAAACGGAGCGAGCAAAATATATCTACTTATAATGTTCACTATATTTCATCCTAACATACAGATTGGGGTAACTCAAGGCATAAGAAAGTTAAAGTTACAATTTTTATTGACAGAAGGGTTATTAATAGGTTAATTTAAGAAGCAAAAGAGGAAGGAAAAAAGCAGGAGACTTTCAAAAAAAATGGAACCTAAAATAACCCCGGAATTGGTAGCATATCATGGTTTGACTGATGAGGAATACCAAAAGATAATAGGTATTATGGGAAGAGAGCCTAATTATACAGAATTAGGTATATTCTCTGTAATGTGGAGCGAGCACTGTAGTTATAAGAGCTCTAAGGTACATCTGAAAAAACTTCCTGTAGATGGACCGCAAGTCATCCATGGGCCTGGTGAGAATGCCGGGGTAGTAGACATAGGAGATGGATTGGCAGTTGTCTTTAAGATCGAGAGTCATAATCATCCTTCATTTATCGAACCATATCAGGGCGCAGCCACAGGTGTCGGGGGTATACTGCGGGATATATTCACTATGGGGGCACGCCCCATAGCATCTTTAAATTCACTTCGATTCGGTTCACCTGATCATCCAAAGACAGGATACCTTATGGAAGGGGTTGTGAGTGGTATAGCAGGCTACGGTAACTGTATGGGTGTCCCTACTGTAGGGGGTGAGATATACTTCAATGATTGCTATAATGGGAATATACTTGTAAATGCCTTCACTCTTGGAATAGTAAAGATTGATAAGATATTCAAGGGATCTGCGTCAGGGCCCGGTAATCCTGTGATCTATGTCGGTTCAAAGACAGGAAGGGATGGGATACATGGGGTAACCATGGCATCCGAGGAATTTGATGATAAATCAGAGGAGAGACGCCCTACTGTTCAGGTAGGAGATCCCTTTACTGAAAAGCTCCTCCTCGAGGCATGTCTGGAGGCAATGAAGAAGGATTATATAGTAGGTATTCAGGATATGGGGGGGGCAGGCCTTAGTTGTGCATCGTCTGAGATGGCAAGCCGTGCAGGTACAGGGATAGAGCTGGATATCTCTTTGATTCCCAGACGTGAGGAGGGGATGATACCGTATGAGGTGATGCTTTCAGAGTCACAGGAGAGAATGCTCCTCGTTGTTAAAAAGGGGTATGAAGAGGAGATTGAGAGGATATTCAAGAAGTGGGATCTGGATGTTGTTGTTGTCGGGGAGGTCACTACTGATGGAATAATAAGGGTAAAGGATAACGGGAGGGTAGTTGCAGAACTCCCTGCAAAACCATTAGCCAATGAGGCCCCAATATATACCCGCCCTTCCACTAAACCCCGATATTTAGATGGACTCAGAGAATTCAGGCTCGATGATATAGAGGAACCTAAAGAATACACTGATATACTCCTCAGGCTGCTCGGTTCACCGAATATTGCCAGTAAGGAGTGGGTATATCGCCAGTACGATCATATGGTGAGGGTGAACACTATTGTTCTGCCTGGTTCAGATGCCGCTGTTATCAGGATCCAGGGGACCGGCAAGGCCATTGCCATGACAGTTGATTGTAACAGCCGATACTGTTATCTGGACCCTTATACCGGAGGTATGATAGCAGTTGCTGAGGGTGCCCGGAACCTTGTATGCTCGGGCGCTAAACCGCTGGCGATTACAGATTGCTTAAACTTTGGGAATCCGGAGAATCCGGAGATCATGTGGCAGCTTGAACAATCTATAAAAGGAATCAGTGAGGCATGCCTTTTCCTGAATACCCCTGTGGTCGGTGGTAATGTCAGTTTCTATAATGAGACTCAAGGGGTTGCTATATATCCCACACCGACAATAGCAATGGTCGGTCTTATAGATGATTATTCCCTTCACTGCACTCCGTGGTTCAAAAAGGAAGGAGATATTATAGTACTTATAGGCAAAACAGAGGAGGAAATCGGAGGAAGTGAGTATCTAAAGGTGATCCATAACCTCGAGAAAGGTATTCCACCTAAGATCGATCTCAAAAGGGAAAAAATGGTCCATGATACCTGTCTGGAGGCTATTCGTGCAGGTATTATAATATCTGCCCATGATTGCTCAGAGGGAGGATTGGGAGTTACCCTGGCAGAATGTTGTATCTCAAATAAAGAAAGAATATTTGGAGTGACTGTTGATCTTGACAGCCCCATGAGAAGGGATGCCCTTCTCTTTGGTGAATCTCAGTCCAGGATTATTGTTTCACTTGATGAGAACGATTTTTCGTTATTACAAAAAATTGCCGATAATAAAGGATGTCCCCTTAAGCTACTCGGCAGGGTAGATAGCAATAAATTGACCATAAATATTAATGGAGATGCTATAATAAGAATAGAAACAGAAAAAATAGCAGAGAAATGGGGAAAAATAAGTGAGCTAAAGTGCCTAAAGTGAACTAAAGTGCCTAAAGTTATGGATTATAAAAATTTTCCAATAACTTTAGCTCACTTTAGGCACTTTAGCTCACTTTAGGCACTTTTTTAATATAATTATGTTTGATAAATTTCATGAGGAGTGCGGGCTGTTCGGGATATATAATCACCCGGAGGCAGCAAACATAACCTACCTTGGTCTCCACGCCCTTCAGCATAGAGGGCAGGAGAGTTGCGGTATAGTCTCATCAGACAGTAAAGAGCTTTATGCAGAGATTTCGATGGGGTTAGTTGCCGATGTCTTCTCGGATGAAATTTTAAAAAAATTACCCGGGAGGATGGCTGTTGGACACAATCGTTACTCCACTACAGGCTCAAGCCTGTTGAAAAATGCCCAACCATTTGTTATTGACTACTCGATGGGGTCTCTTGCCCTGGCACACAACGGAAATCTGGTTAACACATTGGTAATCAGGAAAGAGCTTGAGACGTATGGCACTATCTTTCGTTCTACTATGGATAGTGAAGTAATAGTCCATCTGATTGCCCATTCTAAGGAGACCAGATTAGTTGATAGGGTTGCTGATGCCATGACAAGGATAAAGGGTGCATATTCCCTCTTATTGATGTCAGAAGATGAATTGATAGGTGTGAGGGATCCTTATGGTTTCAGACCGCTATGTCTCGGAAAGTTAAAAGATTCTTATGTCCTTGCCTCAGAGACATGTGCCTTTGACCTTGTAGAAGCAGAGTTTGTAAGGGATATTAGACCCGGCGAGATAGTTGTGATAAACAATAATGGAATTTACTCTTTTGACCCATTCCCTTCCCGGAAACATGCCAAATGTATTTTTGAATTTGTATACTTTTCCCGTCCTGACAGCAATATATTTGGTGAAAATGTAAATCTTATGAGAAAGAGATTCGGTGCAAGATTGTCTCAGGAATCACCTGTGGAGGTGGATATGGTTATCCCTGTGCCTGATTCCGGCCTGCCAACAGCCCTGGGATATTCAGAGCATTCCGGAATACCTTTTGAAATGGGATTGATCAGGAGTCACTATGTCGGGAGGACATTTATAGAACCATCCCAGGCCATCCGTCACTTTGGTGTCAAACTAAAACTTAATCCGGTTAAGGAGGTAATCAAAGGGAAGAGGGTGATTATAGTGGATGATTCCATAGTCAGGGGGACTACAAGCCGGAAGATAGTAAGGATGGTTAGAGATGCAGGGGCAAGGGAGGTACATATGCGTATAGGTTCTCCACCTACCTCTTATCCCTGTTTTTATGGTATAGATACCCCTACCAGAAAGGAATTGATTGCGGCAACACATAGCATAGAGGATATCAGAAAACACCTAAGGGCAGACAGTCTTGCCTACCTGAGCCTCAATGGTATGATGACGGCGTTTGATGATAGAAAGGACGGTTTTTGTACAGCCTGTTTCAATGGAAGGTATCCTGTAGAATTTCCCGGTATAGATACCTTGCAATTGAAGCTGTTTGACAGGTAAATTGTTTATTTTGATATTTTAAGAGAAGGATTTTATTCATGGGTATGACTATAACAGAGAAGATATTAGCTGCTCATGCCGGAGTAGAGAGGGTGGGCCCCGGGGAATTGATCAATGTAAAGGTGGATATAGCCCTGGGAAACGATATAACAGCCCCTATTGCTATAGAGGAGTTTGAGAAGACAGGGGTTGAAAAGGTCTTTGACAGAGACAGGATAATCCTCGTCCCCGATCATTTTACACCTAACAAGGATATTAAATCTGCCCAGCAGAGTATTAAGTTGAGAAGGTTTGCAAAGAGATATAATATTACTCATTACTTTGAGGTAGGGAGGATGGGGATAGAACATGTTCTCCTGCCGGAAAAGGGGCTTGTCCTTCCGGGCGATGTCATTATAGGTGCGGATTCCCATACATGCACCTATGGTGCATTAGGTGCATTCTCTACCGGGGTTGGGAGTACAGATCTGTGTGCAACAATGATTACAGGAGAGACATGGTTTAAGGTCCCTGAATCCATCAAATTCATATTCTATGGCAAACTGCAGAAGTGGGTAACCGGCAAGGATCTTATATTATATACTATAGGAAAGATAGGGGTTGATGGTGCATTATACAAGGCAATGGAGTTTACAGGAGAGATAGTTGATAATCTCTCAATGGATGCAAGGTTTACCATGGCGAATATGGCTATTGAAGCAGGTGCCAAGAACGGGATATTCCTACCCGATGAAACTACGCTTAAGTATATTAAGGAAAGGAGAAAAAGGGATTATAAGTTGTATAATAGCGATAAGGATGCCATGTATTCTGATATCTATGAGTTTGATTGTAATAGCATTGAACCCCAGATAGCCTTTCCGCATCTTCCTGCAAATACAAGACCTATCAGTGAAGTGGATGAAATACCTATAGATCAGGTCGTTATAGGTTCCTGCACAAATGGTCGGTTTTCTGACCTGGAGGAGGCAGCTTCGGTACTTGAGGGGAAAAAGGTCAATAAAAATGTCAGGTTAATAATTATCCCGGCAACTCAAAGGGTATATAATGATGCTATGAAGGCAGGGCTCCTTGAGATTTTTTTAGAGGCCGAGGCATGTATCAGCACACCTACATGTGGGCCCTGTTTAGGAGGCCATATGGGGATATTGGGCGAAGGGGAACGGGCAGTATCTACTACCAACAGGAACTTTGTAGGACGAATGGGACATCCCAAGAGCGAGATATATCTCACAAATCCGGCTGTAGCGGCTGCATCGGCCATCAAGGGGAGGATCGCCGGTCCGGAAGAGGTTATAAGGTAAGAAGAATTATGAAAAATATTGCATTGGTAGGGGCCGGACGGGGTGGGTCTGCCCTGCTGCCTATCCTGAATAGATACCCTGATATCAAGGTACTATGGGTAGCTGAAAAGGATAGTAGTGCCCCAGGATTGAAGATTGCAAAGGAACTTGGTATTCCTATTACATTGAATTATATGGATCTTTTATTGATTAAAGGATTGGATATGATAATAAATCTTACCGGTGATCCCCTAATCACGAGTGAATTGGAGAAAGAGAATAAAGAAGGTATAGATATCCTTGGAGGACTGGGTGCCAGGCTCCTGTGGGATCTGGTCTATACTGAGAAAAAAAGAGAGGAGAAGCTATATAAGAAATTAGAATTAGCAGTCGTAAAATTAAACGATATGAAAAATTATTTGGAGAATATCCTGGAGCATTCTGCTGATATGATCATTACCACTGATACTGATATGAATATAGTTTCATTCAATAAAGGAGCAGAGAAGATACTGGGATATAAGAGGGAAGATGTTATCGGAACACATATCAAAGAGATATGGTTTGACAAAGACGCACAGAGAGAATTGATGGAGAAGGTGATTAAAGAGGGAGATGTGTCAAGTTATGAGACAAGATTTGTTACAAAAGGAGACGGATATATATATATAAGTCTTACCCTATCTCAACTGAAGGATGATTCTAATAAGGTGATTGGTACTGTTGGTATAAGTAAGGACATAACAGAAAAGAAAAAACTGGAGAAAGAACTCATTGAAAGTAATCAGGAGTTAGAGAATTTTGTATACACTGTCTCTCATGATCTCAAGGCGCCTCTCAGGACTATTGACGGTTTTGCTACCATACTGTTGGATGACTACAAAGATAAGCTGGACAAGGATGGGAGGCATTACCTTGCCCGTATCAGGAATGCAGCTTCCCATATGGGAAGGCTGATAAGGGATCTTCTTGAACTCTCTAGAATAGGGAAAGTTACAAATCCACATACCAGGGTCAGTGTTCTTGATATTCTGAATAAGGTAAAGGAGGTATTGCGGTATAATCTTGAGGATAATAAGGCAGAACTTAATATTGTTAGTAGTCTTCCATCTATTCGTTGTGATAGAGTTAGAATGGTCCAGATGTTATCCAATCTGATCAGCAATGCGATTAAGTTTGTTGATAAGAATAAGACTCCAAAAATCGAGATAGGCTATAAAGACAAGAAGACCCATTATGAATTTTATGTAAAGGACAATGGGATCGGGATTGAATCGGAATATCTTTCTACTATCTTTGATATATTCCATCGTCTCCATAACTCTGAAGAGTATGGGGGTACAGGGATAGGTTTGACTATTGTTAAAAGGATAATAGAGCTTCATAACGGGAATATCTGGGTGAAGTCTAAGATTGGGGAAGGGAGTACCTTTTATTTTATTATACCTAAAGACTAATAAGTGAGCTAAAGTTATGGATTGGGGGTAGAGGTTTTATGCCGATTAATCAAATAGGAGAGAAAATGGAAACAGAGTCGGTACCTATAGAAATATTACTAGTTGAAGATAATATTGATGATGTAGAGTTGACTGTAATGGCATTGAGGCGGGGAAAGATATCGAATAATATGCATGTAGTAAGGGATGGGGAGGAAGCGCTCAATTATTTGTTTCACAGGGGAAATTATAAAGAGAAGGAAAAATCACCGAGACCGGGGCTTATACTGTTAGATATAAAACTGCCAAAGATTAATGGAATGGAGGTATTAAAACAGATAAAGAACGATCGAAAGCTTAAACTGATACCAGTAGTAATACTTACAACATCCAGAAGGGATGAAGACATAATCAGGAGTTACGATTTGGGGGTAAATAGTTATATAATGAAGCCGGTAGAGTTTAATAAATTCATCGATGTGGTCAAAAATATAGAACTCTACTGGGTTCTGACAAATACCCCGCCAATTATAAGTGGATGAGTAAATGAGTAGATGGGTAAAAGTGAGGACAGGCGAGACGCCTGTCCTACCAGGAAGGGCTGATAATGCAGCCAATAGTAGGTCGGGCGTCTCGCCCGACATAAAAGAATCGCTCAATTTAGGTTATAATATTTGCATTTTGCATTGAAGTTTAGCTATATTTAAATAGTGCCTGATCGAAAACTGTTACGAGGAGGGTATCATGGGAGAGAAGCCCTTAACTGTTATGTTAGTTGAGGATAATCCGGACGATATAATATTGACAAAAAGGGCAATAGAAAGACATAATCCTAACATCAATATTGATGTAGCTACAAATGTGGAGGAGTGTCTAAAAAAGTTGCCGGAAGAGGATTACAGTCTGGTGCTTCTCGATTATAATCTACCTAAGAGGAACGGCCTGAAAATACTAAAAGATATAAGAAAAGAGGGGTATGATATTCCTATAATCATGGTTACCGGACAGGGTGATGAGATGGTCGCTGTAGAGTCTATAAAGCAAGGCGCACAGGATTATATAATCAAGTCTGCTAACTATCTAAAGATACTCCCCGGTACTATCTCAAAGGTCATCGAGGGGTATAAATTAAAGAAAGAGAAAGAAAGATTGGAGCAGCGTCTGATCCAATCAGAGAAGCTGGCCGGTATAGGTACCCTTGCATCAGGGATTGCTCACGAGATAAATAATCCTTTACAGGGTATCTGTGGTTCAGCCGAAATAATACGGGATGCTGAAGATATAGATATTACCGTAAAGTATGCGGACGATATATTAAAACTCTCTAAACGCATCGCTACAATAATTGACAATCTTTCTCTGTATTCGAGAGTGGTTCAGAAGGAGGAGATATCTTTGGTAAAGGTGAATGATATGATAGATGAATCCTTAAATCTGATGAAACTCTCTCCTCATTTCACAGATATCGAGCTTGTCAAGGATTATAAGGCATCATCAATGATAAATATAAATCCTATTGAAATCACCCAGGTATTTATGAATATAATAAAAAATGCTATAGAGGCAATGAATGGTAAGGGTAGACTTACCATATCAACAAGGGATAAAGAGAGGTTGACAGAGGTAGAGATTGATGATATCGGAATTGGGATACCGGAAGACCTGATCAACCGTATTTTTGAACCTTTTTATACCACAAAGGAGCCCGGTCAAGGAACAGGGCTAGGTCTATCAGTTGTCCACAGGATAGTAGAACGTTATGGAGGGATGATTGATGTAAGGAGTAAAGCAGGGAGAGGCACTACTTTTACAGTTAAGTTGCCGATGTGGTAATAACTCTATTTGAACAAATGATAAAATGGATTCTAAATTTATAAACATCTTAATAGTTGAAGATAATCCGGATCATATTATCTTTACCAAAGAAGCATTAGAAGAAAATGGTGTAGTACATGAGATATATGTGGTTGAGGATGGTCAGGAGGCCCTTGATTATTTGTATCAGAAAGGGAAATACATTGATAAGGAAAAATCTCCTCGCCCGGGTCTGATACTACTCGACATCAAGCTACCCAAAGTGGACGGTATGGAGGTTTTAAGGCAGCTTAAGAGTGATCCTGATCTCAAATCGATTCCTGTGATATTGCTAACTACCTCATCAAGAGATGAAGAGATAGCAGAAGGTTATCTCTGTGGGGCTAATAGCTATGTGACAAAACCTGTTAATTTAGATGAGTTCATTGAGAAGATAAGGAATATAAAGTTATACTGGGTCATTACAAATTCGCTTCCTAAGTAATGTTTAAGAAGGAGATACTAAATTGGGTATCGAAAAGGAGGTAAATATTCTGTTGGTTGATGACGATACTGATCACATTATGCTGACCAAGGAGGTACTGGAAGAATATGATCCAATTTTCAAGATAGATGTTGCTGTTTCAGGTGATGATTGTCTGGAAAGGCTTGCTATGATGGATTATGATGCAGTATTGTTGGACTATTTCCTACCCGTAATAAATGGCATAGAGGTGTTAGGGAGGATCAACAAACATGGATATAAGACCCCTGTTATAATAGTAACAGGACATGGCGATGAGAGGATTGCTGTTAGGGCTATGAAGAAGGGGGCGTATGATTATATAATCAAATCCTCTAACTATTTGAAAATGATTCCCAGCGTTGTCTCAAAGACAATCAAAAAGAGGTTGCTTGATAATGAAAAGAAAAGATTGGAAGAACAGTTGATTCAGTCAGAAAAGCTCGCCGGGATAGGTACGCTTGCCTCAGGTATTGCCCATGAGATAAATAATATGCTTCTTGGTATAAGTGGTTCTGCAGAAATAATACGTAATACAAAGGATCTGAACATTGCAAAAAAATATGCAAAAGATATATTAAAATTATCCGGACGCATCACCGATATAATTAAAGATCTTTCACAATATTCAAAGGCGGTTCATGATAATAAGATATCCTCTGTAAGTATAAATGATATGATAGAAGAGTCCTTAAAACTGGTGGAACTTTTTCCAATATCTGTGGATATCAATATTGTCAGGGATTATAAGGCATCATCTATTGTGAAGGCAAACTACATAGAGATGATGCAGGTATTTGTAAATATAATCATCAATGCCTTTGATGCTATGAGAGATAATGATACATTGACTATTGTTACACACGAGGAAGATAGCAGATTCGCTGAGATAGAGGTCAGAGATACCGGATATGGGATTCCCGGGGAGTATATTGAGAATATCTTTGATCCTTTTTTTACCACGAAGGGGCCTGGCAGAGGGACAGGTCTCGGCCTGTCCATTACCCGCAGGATAGTGGAGCGCCATGGTGGGACTATAAAGGTAGAGAGTGAAGTTAATAGAGGGGCTGCATTTATAATCAGGTTGCCGATAGGAACTTAAAATTAGTGGTTCTTTCGTAAAAAAGTTGAGCGACTCAAAAGTAAATTAAAAATCAACTTAAATACGAAAGAGGATAGTTTATGATTAGGCAGGGATTATCTTTCCAAGTATAACCTTGCCCCCGGCTCCAGTAGCAGAGGGTATATTAGAGGGTATTCCAGATATCGCCTCATTGGCAAGAACTGCAAAGGTAATCGCCTCAACTGCATCAGAAGGTATATTATAATCATCTGTCTCCTTTATGGGGATCGGCTTTAACCCGTCCTTCAACATATCCATAAGGACAGGGTTTTTTGTTCCTCCACCACAAAAGACGATCTCAGCAGGTCTGTGTTCAGGAAGAATAAAAAGGCGGTAATTGAGGAGAATAGATTCTGCTGTAAAGGCTGTAACAGTAGAGATAAGATCATTTCCGCAGACATCTTTATCCTTTCCTATCCTAACAACATCTCTTACATAGTCCTCCCCGAACTCCTCTCTCCCTGTAGATTTAGAAGGAGGCTTTGTCAGAAAGGGATGCTTCATAAGTACTGATAACAATTCCTTGTCTATCTTTCCTCTACTCGCTAATATTCCATTCTCATCCCATCCTTTTTCCCCATCTGTCATAATAGTCGTTACACCGTCTATCACCATATTTCCAGGTCCTGTGTCGAATGCCATGATTTTAGACATATCTCCTCCGCCCGGGATCAGGGTAAGATTACTTATGCCACCTATATTGTGTATTACCCTTGTGTGATAGATATCTCTGAATAAGAGAAAGTGCACATACGGGGAGAGGGGGGCACCTATTCCACCGGCAGCCATATCTCTTGGCCGGAAATCCGCCACTGTTGTCACACCCGTTCGTTCCGCTATTATAGAGGGTTCCCCTATTTGAAGCGTGGAGGCTATACCATAATGGGGGTCATTATTAGGATCAGAGTTGTGATAAATCGTCTGTCCATGAGAACCGATCAGATCAAGATTAGAGAGATCCACATCTCCTTTCTTAGCTATATCAATCGTGGCCCTGGCAAAGATTTCACCAAGATAGAAGTTAAGACCGGATATCAGAGCAATTGTGCTACTTGAGATATTAGATGCCTTAAAGATTGATTTACGGATATTCTTCGGAAATGGATATATTTCAAATGCTAAGAGGTTTATCCTTGTTTCCAGTCCACATCCTCTTATCTCGACCAGAGCCGCATCGACTCCATCAGCCGAGGTGCCTGACATAAGGCCAACAACCTTTTTAGTCTTCATATCCGTCATCTTTTAAACTCCCTTTTAGGTTGATTTTACGTAACTACTCAGGTGGATAGTCTATCTTCAGTCTAAACAACCTGAGCAACCTGAGTAGTTACGATTTTACTATAGTTTAAACTGTATAGTAATGGAAGCAAAAAAATATTTTTTAAATTTTTTTATTGACAAAAGATAAGGATATGTTATCCTATCTACAGGATTAGGAATTTTAAAAGGAGGATTTTAGAATGGGAGAAGTACAGTTACAAGAAGAAAGAGATGCTATAGGGGGAAGATTAAGAAGGATAAGGAAAGAGAGGGGATTTACTCAAAAGAAGTTAGTTGAAGTAATTGCCGGGAAGATCGACTATTCCTATATTGGAAAGATAGAGAGGGGAGAGCAATTACCTTCAATAAAGGTATTAAAGAGGATAAGTGATGCCCTATCTGTACCTCTTGGCTATTTTTTCCATAATACAATGGTTTCAACTCTTATGGAAATAGCAAATGAGGATATAAAGGATATAGCAGCAAATGAGAATAAAAGGGCATTTCTGAAGGCCGCAAAGATGTTACATGATGATGATGTACCATTGATTAGAGAGATAATAGATGTCCTCATAAGACACAGGAATGGTTCACAAGAAATAAGTGCAGAACTGCTTAACAAGGTAAGTGTTTAGTTGTTATCTAAATTGAGCGATTTTTTCATGTCGGGCGAGATGCCCGACATGCCCTATTGGCTGAATTAGCTCTTCCCGGCAGGACAGGCTGACCCGTCCCTTATTTATTCCAATTGCGTAGCAAAGTGGAGTCTTGCCTGTGTTTTTGTCTCTTCGTAGACTTGAAAAAGAGGGATATTATGTGTCTTTGCTACCTCCCGACAGTCCTTATATTCGGGTGATATCTTAAATATCTTTTCCCTATTTTTGGCAATTATGACTGTGACGGGTCCATATCTTGTCTTGATTTGCCTCGATTCTCTCTCGAGTTTGATCCTTTTTACCTGATATGATCTGATTCCTAGGGTTGAGGTCTCTCGTAATAAAAGGTCTGTAAGCCTTCTGATATTCTTTGTTTCAGTAAGTATTGATATCTTTGCCGCAGGGCGATTTTTCTTCATAATTACAGGTGTTATAAAATAGTCTAATGCCCCCATCTCAAAGGCCTTCTCTGAGATATAATCATAGAATTCAGGGTTCATATCATCGATATTGGTTTCAATAACAGTAATAGTATCTCCCATGTGGGAGTCCATCTCCTCTCCTATTATTATCCTTAGAAGATTGGGAAGACTCTTCAGATTTTTAGAACCCGCACCATAACCTATTTTATCTATTTGGATCAGGGGAAGAGGACTAAACTCACTCGCAAGTGTGGTGATAATTGCAGCACCGGTGGGTGTGGTAAGTTCGTGGTCTGTATCTGATGAATAACATGGATATCCCTTAAGCAATTCAGCAGTCGCAGGGGCAGGGATCGGGAGCAACCCATGTCGACACATTACAGATCCTTTCCCGGTATTTATTGGTGACGAGATTATCCTGCCGATATTTAACATATGGATACCTATTGTAGAACCCACTATATCTATAATGGAATCTACTGCTCCCACCTCATGGAAGTGTACCTCCTCTATCAGGATATTGTGTACCTTTGCCTCTGCCTCCCCTATTCGTTCAAATATACGGATAGAATCTTTTTTCACAAGAGGTTCGAGATCGCTCTCATCTATCAATCTCTTTATATCATTAAGGGAGATATGATCCCTCCTTTTCTCTTTTACTATCACATCAACCTTTGTCCCGGCAATACTACCCCTTTCTAACCTGGAAACCTTTATATTATAGCCCTTAATACCCATTCCTTTTAGTTTTGTACGGAGACCCTTTATATCCACACCGAGGTCAATCAGAGCACCCAAAACCATATCCCCGCTTATCCCTGAGAATGTATCAAAGTATGCTATCTTCACCTTTCACCCTTCACCTTCCTTTCGCCCAATATAGGTTGTTTAGACTGTAGTCTGTTAGGACTGCGCAAAGAACGAATCAAGGCTCCCAACCGCTCTGAGCTTTGTATGATCTCGCATATTTCTCACTATTCAGCTAAATACCTATAGACTATCCACCTGAGTAGTTGCCCAATATATTTATCTTATGAGCCAGATAGCCAGCACCGAAGCCATTATCTATATTGACCGTAGCGATCCCTGAAGCGCAGCTATTCAACATCGTAAGAAGGGCGGAGACACCTTTAAAATTTGTACCATAACCAATACTGGTGGGTACTGCGATAACAGGTTTATCAACCAGCCCGCCAATCACACTTGGGAGGACACCATCCATTCCAGCAACAGCAACTATTACCCGTGCCTTTAAAAGATGCTCCTTATTATCTATAATCCTATGAATCCCTGCAACACCTACGTCATACATCCGATCTACAGAGCTACCCAACGTCTCAGCAGTAATCGCCGCCTCTTCTGCCACAGGTATATCAGATGTCCCTGCCGATGCTATAAGTATAGCACCAACACCCTTTTTTCTCTTTCCGGAGCGTTTGATCACAATGGTTCTTGCCATTTCATTAAATTCTGCCTTGGGATTCAGTTTCTTGATCAGTTTGAGTATAGCCTTGTCTGCCCTTGTTGCGAGCAGATCACCACCAGCAGATATTATCTTCTTTGCGATCATGGCCACCTGTTCTGCTGTCTTTCCTTCACAATATATTACCTCAGGGAATCCTTTCCTTAGATCTCTGTGATGATCGATTTTGGCAAAACCGATATCTTCATAAGGAAATATCTTCAAGGTCTCCATAGCATCAGCAGGTTTTATCTTCTTTGCATAAAGGTCCTCTAATAACTTCTTCAGGAAGGATCTATTCACTGGATTATTCCCTCAAACTCGTCTTTGATCTCGACCTCCATAAGGTCTTTAAGTGCCTTTTCAGGACTCTTGTCCTCATATAAAATAGCGTATGTCTCATCGATAATCGCACCCTTGACCTTGTGTCTCCCCTTTAGATCGTGTGCGGATTTAACTGTTCGTATACCCTCGGCAACCATCTTCATCCCTTTCTGTATTTCATCCAGTTTCATCCCTTTTCCGATCTTTAATCCCACAGTCCTGTTGCGGCTCAGATCTCCGGTACATGTCAAAACAAGATCTCCTAAACCGGAGAGGCCGGATAAGGTTTGGGGGCTGGCCCCCATTGATAGTCCTAATCTCATCATCTCTACAAGACCACGTGTTATCAATGCAGCCCTGGCATTATACCCAAAACCAAGACCATCAGATATCCCTGCTGCAATAGCAATTACATTCTTGAGGGCACCCCCTAATTCTACCCCGATAAGGTCAGTGTTAGTAAAGACCCTGAAGTATGATGTGGTAAATATCTCCTGTACCTTTTCTGCAATCCTTATATCCTCAGAGGCAGCAACTGCTGCAGCAGGGGTCTTGCTGGATACCTCCTTAGCAAATGTTGGACCGGAGATAGCAGCCAGTCTCTTATGTAATCTCTCCGGGAATATCTCCCGGAAGACACGGGAAATGGTTATAAGGCTTTGGTTCTCTATCCCCTTGGCAGCATTTATGACAATAGCATCAGGGGGAAGGAATGATGCAAACCGTGTTGCGATGCCACGGGCCGCATGTGAGGGGACAACCATAATAAAGGTATCTATCCCATCCGCGGTCTCTTCAATAGATGTAGTAGGGTGTATCCTCTCCGAAATCCTGAACCCTGGAAGATAGATAGTATTCTCCCTCTCTTCCTTGATAATACGGCAAAGTTCCTCTTCATATACCCAGAGTCTTACCTCATAGCCCTTATCTGCCAAAAGATTTGCTAAGGTTGTACCCCAGCTACCCGCACCTATCACTGATATTTTTTTATTGTTCATATACTAATCCCATCTAAATTATACTATTCCGGCAATAATTTTCATGTACCTATTCCCCATATTTAGTTACTTTAGGAGAATTAACTGGCTTAATTATATAATTATATATAAGTAGGGGAGTCGGGTCAAGCTATTTTGGTTTTCCCAAAATCCTAAATTGGATTTTGGGGGCTCCTTCAGTAGAGTTTCATAATTCTCCTTGAATGAATCTCATTTTTGGGTTATTGTTTATCAAAAACAGGGGTATTTAAAATGAACCTAAAGAGGGCTTTTCTGTGCATTATATTATTTCTGGTTATCTGCACTATCTTTGCATGTCATTTTAAGAGAAAAACAGGGGGCTATTACAAGGTTGCAGGAAAGAGATATTATCCACTGAAAGATGGCCATGGCTTTGTTCAGGATGGTATGGCATCATGGTATGGTAAGGATTTTCATGGGAGGAAGACCTCAAATGGAGAGACATATAATATGTATGCAATGACATCTGCTCATAAAACCCTGCCGTTTAATACCTATGTAAAGGTGATAAATCTTGAGAACAGCAAGACAACCATTGTAAGGATAAATGATAGGGGACCTTTTATTAAAGGGAGGATCATAGACCTTACATATACGGCTGCCAGGGACATAGATATGGTTGACAAAGGAACTGCAAGGGTCAGGATAAAAGCACTCGGTTTTGTCAGGGATCACAGAAAGGGAAAAGAGAAGTATGTGCAGCCTGATAGTTACACAGAAGGGAGATTCTCGATCCAGATAGGGGCATTTCAGGAAAGGGATAATGCTGACAGGCTCAGGCAAAGGTTATTAAGATCAAAAGAGAATGCACGCATATTGGGCTTTAATAGTGAATCTGCAACGCTTTATCGTGTCAGAGTCGGGATATATGACAATTTCAATGATGCCCTTAATGCCCTCTCAGAATTCGAATCCATGGGCTATCCGGATGCATTCGTTGTAAGGGAATGAAGTTATTTTTGATCTGACCCTAACTAAGCGGGGCACTACCTTTTATTTTAAACCTTTTATGTCTCCCTGTGTCTATATAAGTGAATCAGGGAAGGTCTAATGAAAGATGATATAACACTTATTAAAAGATACATTTCAGGTGATGAAGAGGCCGTTGAGGAACTTGTAATGAAATATCAGAAACAGGTTTATGCCTTTGCCTATAGGATGACAAACAATATTGAAGAGGCAAAGGATCTGACCCAGGAGACATTTATCAGGGCCATAAAGGGCCTCAGGGGGTTCAGGATGGAGGCTTCATTCAAGACCTGGTTGTACAGGATAGCTAAAAATACAAATCTTAATCACATCAGGCAGAACAGACATCATAAAGAAATAAAACTTGAAAAACCAACCATAGGAAATCAGAGAGGGGCCTTGTCAGCAATTATAGACAAGGAGAAGAAAGATCATATCAAGAAAGGCTTAGATGAACTCCCTGCAAGGCAGAGGCTATCAATAATTCTCAGGGCATATGAGGGGTTGAGTTGTAGTGAGACTTCTAAGGTAATGGGATGCTCGGAGGGTGCTGTAAAGGCCCATTATCACAACGCTGTGAAAAGATTAAGAGAGATATTAAAGGAAAAGGGTTATGAAATTAGGCCATGACGACATAAAGGAGATGTTTCCTGAATATCTAAAGGGCGATCTCCCTGAAAAAATAAAAAATGATGTTGAAGTTCACTTAAAGGACTGCCAGGATTGCAGAGGGGAATTGTCTTTTATCACAGAGCTTGTTAATATTGATGTGCCTGATCCGGGAGATCTTTTCTGGAAGACCCTCCCCCATAGGGTAAAAGGGGCTGTTGAGAAAAAAAGGGATAGTCGCTTTTCGCTAAAAATATTATTATTTAAACAGTTGCCGGTTGCAGCAACCATTGCGGTTTTATTTTTCCTGATATTCACTTATGCAAAAAAGGAGGAGATGCCGGAACTGAACCCATTCTTCAAAGACCCCTTTACAGTATCAGTTTTAGATTACAGTGACATAACTGAAAAAGATATTCCCCTGATTACAGATCCGTTAACAATTGATGAGTTATATCTGCATTCAGAGGATTTAATGGAATATTCCTATTACATGGAGTTTGCCTCTTTGAGTTCAAGGGAGTTAGGCAGCCTCTATGAGGCATTAAACAGAGAACAACAAATTGGAGGTTAAAATGCAGAAAAACGTATTCAAGCTATTACTTCTAATCTTATTGGTGCTTTGCTTTACTGTAGATAGTGTGGCTGAACCGCCAGAGGGTTTTGACGGACCGCCGACAAAGGAGCAGATGGAGAAGGTAAGAAAGAGGATCGAGACATTGAAGATGTGGAAACTCACCAATGCCCTTGATCTTGACGAAGAGAGTGCTGCTCAGATTTTTCCGTTACTCAACAGATACAACAAGAAAAGGGCTAAGCTTGAGCGTAATCTCAGAGGGGATATGACTGCTCTCAGAGATGCTGTGAAGAATAAGAAAAAGGGTCAACTCAGGGATCTCCTTGAGAGGCTTGAGAAGAACCACAAGGCACTTCAGAGGCTTAGTGACGAGGAAAGAACAGAACTGAAAAATATACTTACATTCGAACAGCAGGCAAAGTTCATCATCTTTCAGCAGGAGTTCAAGAGAGAGATTAGAAAAATCATTGGAGAAGCAAAGGAAAGACGACCCGGAAGATGGCCAAAGAAACCCTTTCCTCCGGAAAGACCATAGGAGGAGCAATTCCCCCCTCACCCCCCTTTGCTAAAGGGGGGATGAATAGCTGAATAGTTACATTAAGGTTGCGGCTACCCTGTTTTTGAAGTTTTTGCAGTAAAGTCAACTTTTATTTTAAACCTTTTATGTCTGCCCGTGTCTAAATAAGTAAACCCCGTGAGAAGGCTTGATCTGTTAGAAATATTTTTCTAATGAAACTTAGCAGGAAAGGAGGTGAAATCATTATAAGTCTCTCTATGTATTTTTTTTCAGCCCAAAGGGCGGAGTTTTTTTCAACGGGGTAAACCATGATTTTTTTTGAGCATTCTCGTAATACTCTAAGGGACTGTAAAAGTTATTATTTTACAGTCCCTTAGGATCTCAAGTGTCATCAAAAAAGGAGGAAAGACAATGAATAGAGCAAAAGGAACAATTATTACAGAGACATGGCAAGGGTGGAAAAACTTCATGATGTTGACCATGTTTATCTTTCTCACAACAGCCTGTGGTGCAGAGACATCCACAACTTCTACAGTATCCGGGACTGATAGCGAAACAATCGCCAGCGCAATTGAGTCATCCGAGTTCTTTGCCATTGACATCACTGACGATAAAACTCTTGACGGACCTGTATATAATGCAGTGGAAGAGGTACAGGGAAGCGAACTCTCTTATGCTGTTGAGGGAGTTACCGGTTTACCAGTGGCATGGGGAAGGGGAAAGATTGAACTGTTACAAAGGGATATTGATGTCTCGATCACAGATAATAAAGCCTCTGTTGCTGTCAGTGATTATGTGAGTGGTATCCTCTTTGTAGATACCACAGATGACGGAGAAAGGAATGCGTGGGAGAAGCCATTCGAGGATACATTGACCCGCTACGCAGAGTTCACCCGTATGTTAAATGGCTGGCGTCTGACTAAAATATCTCCATTAGACATTTCCCTTACAGATGCTGACCAGCAGACCGTGCAGATTCAATGGATACGTGCCTTAGTAGATGGAGAAATAGTATGGGAGAGTACCTTTTCTGCAGACCTCTTCGATGTACCTGAAGGACTGCTGACTTTCTTACCACAAACAGAAGTACTGGTTGAGGCCAGGGTAATAAATACCACATCTTCCGGGTATGAACCTGAGAGCTTTGTCTTCCTCCATCACCCTCGCGGTCCTCTCGGAAGGGTCAGGGACCTGATGTTTGATGATGGTACACACGGGGACCAGACATCTTCAGACAGTGTCTTTAGCCGAACTTACACCATTGGTCAGCTACCAGGACGCTACTTTGCCGCAGTTGATGTTATCGACTCTGCAACCTTCATGGATGAAACCGCTGTCTATAACTCCACAGCATGGGGAATGCCCTACATAGTAGAAGATTATCCAGAGGATGAATATTAAGTAAAGATAATACAATAAGTCAAATTACCACCGCCAGAGGCGGTGGTAATTTGACTTCACCAATTCTTCTTCGTTATATAGATTGCTTTATTGGAGAAATTTAGATTGTGTAAAGAGATTTTTCTTGATAAAAACTCTATCCCGTACTATTCTATATAAAACTATCAAGCAATTGGTATTTAGCTATTCACTAACGACTATTCACTTTTTATAAATCTGTGGAGAGTATAGCTATGAAAACCATAAAAATTGACTATATTCCAAGATACACCTATGATGACTATGTTAAGTGGGAGGGCAGATGGGAATTAATCGAGGGAATACCCCATGCAATGACGCCACTTCCAATTATCGAACATCAGGAGGTTAGTAAAAATATTCTTTTACAATTTTCTGAACTACTAAAGGAGTGTATAAAATGTAAAGCTTTACTCCCTGTTGATTGGAAAATAGATAACGACACGGTTCTGCAACCGGATAATTCAGTAGTTTGTGAAGAAGTAAAAGGAAAGTATTTAACCAAAGCGCCTGTCATGATATTTGAAGTAATCTCTCCTTCAACCGCTTTTAAAGATAAAAATGTTAAATATAAGATTTATGAATCTCAAAGGGTTAAATACTACATAATTGTAGACATTGATGCAAAGGTGGCAGAAGTCTTTGAGCTTGACAAAGAGAGTTATAAAAAGCTAAAAGATGCTCAAAGAGATGTTATAACCTTTGATTTAGGTTATTGTAGCATAGATTTTGATTTTGAAAAGATTTGGAAGATTTAGAATAACCCGTTAAAGAAGAAACATACCACCGAAAATTCGTTTGCTAAAGGAAAGAATATAATATCCCTACAGGAGGTGTATTGTAGCGAATTACTTCTAAAATGGTGACCAAGTAAGGATGGATTTAAAAAATAAAAAGGTTTTAATTACAGGCGCAGATGGTTTCTTAGGCAGTCATCTTGTTGAGTCTCTGCTGGATGAAAATTGTCAGGTTAAGACCTTTGTTTTTTATAATTCTTTTAATTCATGGGGATGGCTTGAAACTCTTCCGAAGAATAAACTTAAGAATATAGAGATATTTGCCGGGGATATCAGGGACCCGAATGGTGTTAGATCTGCAATAAAAGGTGTAGAGATAGTATTTCACTTAGCCGCATTAATTGCTATTCCTTATTCATATCATTCACCAGATATGTATGTAGACACGAATATCAAGGGAACGCTAAATATATTACAAGCGTGCAGGGATTTTAATGTTGAACGTATTATTGTTACATCCACATCTGAGGTATATGGTACAGCACGGTATGTTCCTATTGATGAGAAACATCCTCTTCAACCTCAATCACCTTATTCTGCCACAAAGATTGGCGCTGATGCTATAGCAGAAAGTTTTTACAGATCTTTTGACCTTCCTGTAATAATTGCAAGGCCATTTAATGCTTATGGACCCCGTCAATCTGCAAGGGCAGTCATTCCCACTATAATTACCCAGCTTTTAAATGATAGTAAGGAAATAAAGCTCGGTTCAATTCATCCAACAAGGGATTTTAATTATGTTCAGGATATTTGTAAAGGTTTCATAGTTATTGCTAAATGTGATAAAGCCATAGGTAAAGTGGTTAATATAGGCTCGGGACAGGAGATATCAATTGGAGAGCTTGCAAAAATAATAATAAAACAGATAACCCCTGATGCCAGAGTAGGTTCTGAGGATATAAGAAAAAGACCTGATAAGAGTGAAGTGGAGCGACTGGTATGTGATAATAGGCTCATACAGGGGCTTACAGGTTGGAAGGCAGAGGTATCTTTAGAAGAGGGACTTTTGAAAACAATAGAATGGTTTAGAAAAAAAGAGAATCTTAATAGATATAAAAAAGATATCTATAATGTATAGCATAGAGCATGCTCCATGCTCCATGCCCTTTGCGGAGCAAAGCACATGATCCCTCTATCAGAGCCGGAGATATCCGGTAATGAGTGGAAATACATAAAAGAATGTCTTGATACAGGATGGGTCTCTTCAGTTGGCAGTTATGTTGATAAATTTGAGAGAATGGTAGCCAATTATGTGGGTGCTAAACATGCTGTTGCAACAGTTAATGGTACATCTGCCCTTCATGTAAGTCTTGTAGCTTGTGGTGTTCAACCTGATGAAGAGGTAATTGTCCCAACCCTTACCTTTATCGCTCCTGTAAATGTTGTCAAATATTGTGGAGCATACCCTGTCTTCATGGACTGCGACATAGAGACTCTATGTATAGATGTTTATAAAGTTACTGATTTTATCAAAAAGGAGTGTATCAAGCGTAAGGACGGTTTTACTTATAATAAAAAGAGCAATAGAAGAATAAAGGCAATTATACCTGTCAATATATTTGGACATCCAGCAGATATGGACAATATGCTTGCCATTTCAAATGAACATAATATTACTATAGTAGAAGATGCTACTGAAAGTCTGGGATCAGAATATAGAGGTCAAAAGACCGGTTCTTTCGGTGAAATTGGTTGTTTTTCATTTAATGGAAATAAAATTATCACCACCGGCGGAGGTGGAATGGTAGTTACCGACAATAAAAATTTAGCTTATAAGATAAGGCACCTTAGTACGCAGGCCAAAAGAAATTCAATAGAATACGACCATGACGAGATTGGCTATAACTACCGCCTTCCTAACCTCCAGGCAGCGATGGGTGTTGCCCAGATGGAAAGGGTAGACGAGTTTACAGCTATTAAAAGAAAGAATGCTCTATTATATAGGGAGTTTTTATCCGGTGTGGATAAGGTTGAGTTTGTCTGGGAAAGGCCATGGGCTAAAAGTAATTTCTGGTTTTATACCATAAAAGTCCCAAAGGAATATAAAGAATCTCTGATAAAGTATCTTCTATCAAGAAATATTCAGGTAAGACCGATCTGGAAGTTGATACATACCTTGCCGATGTATAGAGATTTTCAAGGTTATGCGATAAATAAGGCAGTGGATGCATGGGAGAGTTGCATAAATCTTCCATGTGCTGTGAGTTTAAGAGAAGGGGAAATAAAATATATCGCTGACAATATTAAAAAGTATATGAGTGGATGAGTATATGAGTGAATGGGTGGATGAAAGCTGATGAAGACAGGGCAGGAAAAAATTATTATATTGGGCGGAGGAGGACACTCTAGGGTCTTAATAGACCTGATCAGAACCTCTGGAAAATATGAGATTGCGGGGATATTAGACCTTCTGCTTGAACAGGGCATAAAGGTGTTAGGGATTTCTGTGTTGGGTAAAGATGATTTACTTCCAGAATTTTATAAAAGGGGCATTAAGAATGTATGTATAGGAGTGGGAAGTATTAAAGATAATAATAATAGAAAAAAAATATATGAAAAGGTTAAACAAATTGGTTTTCATGTACCTTTTTTGATTCACCCTAAGGCTATTATTTCAGGAGATACAGAGATTTCTGAAGGTGTTCAAGTCATGGCAGGTGCAACTATTCAAACAGGTTGTGTAATTGGTGAAAATACCATAATCAATACCGGTGCCATAGTTGAGCATGATTGCAGCGTTGGAAGAGATGTACATATATGTCCTGGCTCGGTAATATCAGGTGAATGCACTGTTTCTGATGGTGTATTTGTTGGTGCAGGTGCAACAGCTATCCAGGGAATTAAGATAGGTAAAGGTGTTTTAGTAGGTGCAGGAGCAGTTGTTATAAGAGATGTTCCCGATAATGTAAAAGTTGTTGGAGTCCCGGCAAAGATAGTGAATGGTGAATAGTGAATGGATTATAAAGAATTAGATGCGTGGAAGTCGTCTATAAACCTTGTTAAAAAGATATATGAAATTTCATAATTATTGCTCAAGAACCAAACTATAGGAAAGAGGATAAAGAAACTTTACAAGATATTATTAAAGTTAGAAAGCTATTGTTAGGACTTAGAAGATATTTGAAATGCAAATAAAATCGTTAAATTCTACTCACGATTCACTAAAAACTAGTCACTATAATTGCAGAGGCCGGGGTAAATCATAATGGCTCTTTAGAGATAGCCAGGAAATTGATTGATATAGCTACTGATGTTGGTGCTGACGCCATAAAATTTCAAACCTTTAAGGCAGAAAGATTGATAAGTAAATTTGCTCCTAAAGCCGAATATCAGGAAAAAACAACAGGTGTAGATGAGTCCCAGCTTGAGATGGTGAAAAGATTGGAGTTAGATATAAATGCCCATAAAGAACTATTAACTTGCTGTAAAGATAAGGGTATCATCTTTATTTCATCGCCGTTTGATTTAGAAAGCATAGATTTACTTAATGAGCTTGGTCTCGAAATATTTAAGATACCGTCAGGAGAGATAACAAATCTTCCTTATTTAAGGAAAATTGGAAAACTTAAAAAGAAGATAATTCTTTCAACAGGTATGGCAGATTTAGGAGAGATAGAGGATGCCCTGGATATCTTAATAGATGCAGGAACTCCAAAGAAAGATATAATGGTTTTACATTGTAATACCGGGTATCCAACACCGATGGAGGATGTTAATCTACGTACAATGATTACAATAAAAGATGCCTTTCAGATAGATGTAGGCTATTCAGACCATACATTGGGCATAGAGGTTCCCATTGCTGCTGTTGCCCTTGGGGCCAGGGTTATAGAGAAACACTTTACTCTTGATAAAGATATGCCAGGACCTGACCATAGGGCATCTTTAGAACCCTGTGAACTAAAAGCCATGGTAAAGGCTATAAGAAATATAGAAAGAATATTAGGTGATGGAATAAAAAAGCCGTCTCCATCTGAGATGGAGAATATACATCTTGTCCGCAAAAGCATTGTAGCAGCAAGGGATATTAAAAAGGGGAAGGTTTTTACAGAAGAAAACATGGAAATGGAATAAGTCCAATGGACTGGAAAAATGTAATTGGAAGGAGAGCTATAAAGGATTTTAAAAAGGATGAGTTGATAGAGGTTTAAATTTGTTTTGTTAGATTATATTATGTCAAAACCTTTTTTCTACAGTAATCCCACATGCTTTAATATTTCAGCAAGGTCAGGATTTTTTAAGGCATATTCCTTCAGTGCCCGTTCTAACCTTTCTTCTTTTTCTTCAAGCTCCTTGTTATTTCGTATTGCAGGTGCAAGTGCTGTTCTTCTATCCCACAGCACAAAACCAACCAGTCCAATCATTGTTGTAAACAATAAACCAAATCCCCACATCATTATGTTCTCTAACCGCTCAATACGCCTTTCTATCTGCTCAAACCTTTTATCAACACTATCAAATCTCCTGTCAATCCGCTCAAATTGTTTCTCAATCCCTTCAATTTTTGTCTCAACACGTATTAATCTGTCCCTGTCTTCAAGGGTATAAGAAATTTCTTTCCCCCATGCATTATTAACTAAAAAAACACTCATAACAATTATAACTACTGTTACTATCTTTCTCATGAACATATTTCCTTCCTCATATCTGATATTATATTATTACTCTATGCTAACAATAACCTTTTGTCAAGGAGTTAGGGACTGTAATGTAAAAATTATTACTTTACAGTCCCTTAAAGTCTTTATGTTTACTCTCATTTTTTACTTGATTTCTGAGATTTTTAACGATATCTTTATTTTTCATTTACCTGTAAAAGGAAAACAAATGAAAACTACATCAACTCATCCACTTTTATAATTGCAGAGGCCGGGGTAAATCATAATGGCTCTTTAGAGATAGCCAGGAAATTGATTGATATAGCTACTGATGTTGGTGCTGACGCCA